>CAZHRV010000153.1:0-4494 GCA_964535035.1 uncultured Rikenellaceae bacterium | reverse complement strand
ATATTATTGCTGATACTGTTAATAACAGTACAGGCATGCACTGAGAAAGATGACTCAGAATTCACTGATATTCCTATCATAGAAGCATATTTGTGTCCCGGTAAGTGTCTGACACTTTCAGTAAACAGACAAATACCATTTTCTTCAGATGTAGAGTATTCATCAGATGATTTAAGTTCCCTCGAAATAACGGTTTCGAACAATAATACCAACTATATTCTTATACCATTGGGGAACGGGTTATATATTGATTCAACCCTGGTTATAGCTGAGGGTGAAAGATATGATCTCTCCTTTTATTACAACTCCATGCATGTGTCTGCTTATACAGATATTCCCGTAAAACCGCTTAATTTTGAACAATCAGAAACAATTATTTCAGTTATGCGGATGGACAGCACCTCGACACCTACAGCCGGGGGAGGGATATGGGAAATGCCTGAATCTCTTACACTTACCTGGGATAATAATGATGCTTCCTATTATATTGTTGTAATAGAAAATATAGAAGAAACACTTGATCCGGTACGTGATTTTGGTGATGAGGATATACCCGGTGGCAGATTCAATAAGACACCTACTACCTCAGCCGGTCTGCGGTTGATGCCGCAGGAATTCCAGTATTTCGGAAACCACCGGATAATATTATATCATGTTTTACCAGATTATGCTTCCCTTTATGATGAAACAACTACAAGTTCTCAAAACCTTACTAATCCGTCAACAAACATTACTAACGGGTATGGCATTTTTACCGGACTCAATTCCGACACCCTGTATTTATTTATAGATGAGCAAAAATAACAATGTGAGGCTTGATGCAAAACGAATTGAAAATATTAAAGTGATTTATACCTGAGTCTCAGGCTGTTACTTACAACACTCACTGAACTAAGGGCCATTGCTGCTCCGGCGATCATGGGGTTAAGCAGGAATCCGGTAAAAGGATATAAAAGGCCTGCAGCTACCGGAATACCGATGATATTATAAATAAATGCCCAGAATAAATTCTGTTTTATTGTTTTTGTTGTATGCCGGGAGAGTTTTATTGCCTGTGTTATTTTTGTGAGGTCTGATGAAATGATAGTCATCTTTGCTACATCAATTGCTATATCAGAACCTTTACCCATAGCAATACTGACATCGGCCTGTGCTAGAGCCTGTGAATCATTTATCCCGTCACCGGCCATTGCAACTATTTTTCCCTGTTTCTGAAGCCGGATTATAAATTCAAACTTGTCCTGCGGAAGCGTGTTGGACATATAACTATCTATACCTGCCTCTGCAGCGATTGATCTGGCAGTTGATTCATTGTCACCAGTGAGCATATGAACCCCAAGTCCCATGTTATGAAGCTGCTGAACGGCCTTTTTTGATGAATCTTTGATCCTGTCGGAAATTGATATTATTGCCAGAACCTGTTCAGAATCTGTAAACCAGGAAATTGTACCGGCTTTTATCTCAAGCTTTTCAGCCCGGTCAGAAAGGAATTTATTTACGATAATACCTTTTTCAGCCAGGAGCTTCCTGTTTCCGACAAAATATTCCTTTTCATCAATGATTGCTTTTACCCCCATTCCGGGAATGCTTTCCGCATGCACATGGTCTTTTATGACTTTTATTCCCCGGGCTTCCAGATAACTTGTTACCGGTTCTGCCAGGGGGTGTTCACTGGTTTTCTGTATGGCATGAAGAAGAATACTGAAATTTTCTTTATCAATCTCATTATTCCAGATTATTTCATTCACCGCAGGTTCACCCATAGTTATAGTTCCTGTTTTATCAAGTACCACAGCATTTATTTTATGAGCAATCTCAAGGCTGTCGGCATCTTTTATAAGGATCCCGTTTTCAGCGCCCCTGCCAATACCTACCATTATTGCAGTGGGAGTTGCCAGGCCCAGGGCACACGGACAGGCTATTATCAGAACAGTTACTATTGCCAGAAGACTGTGAGTCAGTGCATTTTCTGTACCTGAAATGAACCATACCACACCGCTTATAAGAGCAATTGCAACGACTACCGGGACAAAAACTGCAGCAATCTTATCTACAAGATGCTGAATCGGGGCCTTACTGCCCTGAGCCTCCCTTACCATTTTAATTATTTGTGCCAGGAGTGTATCATCACCTGTTTTTTCAGCTCTGAACTTGAAACTTCCTTTCTGGTTAATTGTCCCAGCAAAAACTGTCGAAAAATTATTTTTCTCAACAGGAACAGGTTCACCACTGATCATACTTTCATCAACAAATGAATTTCCTGAGATTACCACCCCGTCGACAGGTATTTTATTACCGGGTCGTATCAGGAGTGTATCTCCGGGATTAACATCACTTACAGGTATCTCCTTCAATTCACCTTCCTGGAGAACAAGAGTAACTGTTTTAACCTGCAGCCCGATAAGTTTTTTAAGAGCTGATGATGTATTTGATTTTGCTTTCTCTTCCAGCAAACGCCCAAGCAGTATAATGGTTATTATAATTGCGGAGGCTTCAAAGTAAACATGAGGTTTAATACCGGCCCTTTGTACAACGTCAGGGAAAAAAGTTATAACAACACTATATAAATATGCAATGCCTGTGCTCAGGGCAACCAGGGTATCCATTCCTGCTGACCCGTGTTTAATTTGTTTCCAGGCTCCTGACGGAAACTGGCGGCCAAACCAGAAAACAACAGGTGTGGCCAGTGCCATCATAATGAAGTTAGCATAAGGGATGTTCATAAAGAACATCGCAATTATCAATAAGGGAATGCTAAAAATCGCAGCACCGATGGTATTTCCACGGATTCTTTTCAGGTATTGATACTGAACCTCTTCTTTAAGTTCCTGGCTGTTTGTTTCGTCAATTATTATATCATAACCAATAGCCCGGACTTTCTTTTTTAGTTCATCGGGTGCGATTATTTCCGGCAGGAATTCAATTTTCAGGGAGTTGTCGGCAAGGTTCACCGATGCATAATTAATTCCCGGTATGGTCTTAACAAATGACTCCACCCTTGAAGCACATGAAGCACACGACATTCCTGTAACCGGGAATATTTTTGAAATTTTCATTTCTAATTTTTATATCAATATAACAAATAAGATAGTGAATAGTTGAACTGATATTGATAAATAATCGAAATTTTTTTCAAAATTATTTGTATTATTAAAAATTAATATTTTATATTTGCAATATATAAGATAATTAAATATACAAAAACCATGATATCAAACGAACTTATCAAAGGGTCATTAAAAACAATAGTACTGAAACTATTGAAAGAAAACAGGCGTATGTATGGTTATGAAATTACCCGAAAGGTAGAGGAGCTGACCGAGGGAAAGATAAAACTTACCTACGGGGCATTATATCCTGTTCTTCACAAGCTTGAAAGCGAAGGCGTTCTGATCACAGAATCAGAAAATTTCAATAACCGTATCCGTATTTATTACAATCTCACCCCAAAGGGGGATTCCGTTGTTGCAGAAAAGCTCAAAGAACTTAGTGAATATATTGAGTCGCTTCAACGGATTGTTGAACCTAAAACCGGTTTGAATTATGCCTGAGCTGAGTCTTCAGAATATTGACCAGATAAGCCATGACATAAGGAGACAAGAGATAATATTTTCCCACCTGCTTGCAGACCTTATTGATCATGTTTGCTGCGATGTAGAGAATGAGATGCAGTCAGGTCTTGATTTCAGTGAGGCATATCGCAGGGTAAAACAGAAAATGGGATCACGCAGAATCAAAGAGATACAGGAAGAAACACTTTATGCAGTTGACACAAAATACAGACAAATGAAAAACACTATGAAAATTTCAGGCATTGCCGGCACAGTATTGCTTGGCTTTGGCGCATTATTCAAGATCCAGCATTGGCCCCTTGCCGGTGCTATGACGACCCTCGGAGCTGTAACACTGGCATTAGTATTCATGCCTTCGGCCCTCGGAGTACTCTGGAAAGAGACTCACAGCGGGAAGAAACTCTTCCTCTTCATCTCAGCATTTTTAGCCGGGATGTTCTTTATATTAGGTACCTTATTCAAGATACAGCACTGGCCTGCTGCTGGTATCATTTTATCCCTGGCTGCACTCTTTGGAGTAGTGTTCTTTATTCCGGCATTGCTTTTCAGCAAGTTGCAGGAGCAGGAAAACAAACCAAAACGACCGGTTTACATTATCGGAGCAATTGGAGCTATATGTTATGCTGCAGGTATGTTTTTTAAGATACAACATTGGCCTCTGGCAGCTACCCTGACGGTATCAGGAATGATCATCCTGTACGTCATCGTTTTACCATGGTATACCTGGCTTACATGGAAGGAAGAGAATATTATCAGTCCAAAGTTCATTTATATGATAATAGGTCTGTTTGCAATTATCATTCCGGGAGCACTGATCAATCTTAACCTTCAGCGAAACTATGAGGAAGGTTTTTATTCTCACCAGGCTCAGCAGAAAGCATTGTGCACTTCTTTGTACAAGTACAATAAGTCCATTATGATA
>CAZHRV010000152.1:0-29231 GCA_964535035.1 uncultured Rikenellaceae bacterium | reverse complement strand
AATGGACCTGACGATACTTGATTTCGCTATAAAGGGAGGGTGGATGATGATACCTATTATACTACTCTCTTTTATTGCGGCATATATCTTCATTGAAAGATACTATGTCATAAGAAAGGCCACAAAGGAGAGTCAGAACTTAATTAACAGAATTAATGAATATATCAATGACGTTAAGATCGAAGCTGCACTGGCCCTGTGCCGGTCAACTGACAGCCCCTCTGCAAGGATGGTGGAAAAGGGTATCTCAAGGCTTGGAAGACCTTTACAGGACATTACGACAGCTATCGAAAATGTCGGTAAGCTTGAAATAGCAAAGCTTGAAAAAAGCTTTCCCACACTGGCAACGATATCCGGAGCTGAACCAATGCTCGGATTCCTGGGGACAGTAATTGGTATGGTACAATCTTTCTATGCTATGTCGCAGGCCGGAAATAATATAGAGGTCTCTCTCCTTTCAGACGGAATATATACAGCACTTATCACAACAGTGGCAGGACTTATTGTGGGAATACTGGGGTATTTTGCATATAACACCCTGGTAGTAAGGGTTGAAAGAGTGGTTTTCAGTCTTGAGGCCACACTTACCGAATTCATGGACATTCTAAATGAACCTGTAAAAACAACCCGTTAAAATGGCAATCGCTAACAGAAATAAAATTAGTGTAAGCTTCAGTTCGGTAGGAATGACTGATGTTGTATTTAACTTATTGATATTCTTTATGTTAACATCAACACTGGTACATCCTACAGCGTTGAAGCTCCTTCTTCCGAAGGGAAGTGCCCAGACATCGGCCAAACCCCAGACAACTGTTTCTATAACTGCTGATCAGAGATACTTTGTCGAACAACAGCCGGTTACTTTAACAGAGCTTGAAGCAGTATTAAAACAGAAGCTTGGAAGTAATCCCGACACATATATTGCACTTCATGCGGATAAAACAGTTCCGTTTGAAAGCGTAGTACTGGTTCTTAATATAGCACAGGCAAATAATTATAAGCTGATAATTGCAACCACGCCCAGATAACGACCTTTACAACCTTCCTTCAGAACGCGGGAAAGGAATTGCCGGTACAATTCTTATCCATCTTATTGCACTGTTGTTGTGTGTACTTTTAGGTTTTTCGGTTCCGCCGCCTCCTGAATACGAAGAGGGTATAATAGTCAATTTCGGCACAGATGAGACGGGTCTGGGTATGATTGAGCCGTCTCCGCCGGTATTTCAGGAAGAGACATCTCCTCCGCCATCATCCGAGCCTGAGGTTTTCACTGATGAAGAGCCTTTACTGACACAGGATGATGAGGAGGCGCCCGAAGTCAAAAAAGTTGACCCGGAAGCCGAAAAAAAGAGACTTGAACAGACTGAGGCGGAGAGAATAAGGAAAGAACAACTTGAAGCCGAAAGAATAAGGAAGGAACAGGAGGAAATTGAAAGAAAAAGGATTGAAGCCGAACAGCTGAGGCAGGCAGAAATTATGGATCGAACAAGGAAAGCTCTCGAGGGTTCAAAGAATACAGGCACATCAACAACAGGGGAAGGAGTTGCCGGAGGTGAGGGTAACCAGGGTGTTCTTTCCGGTTCTGTCGACTCACAAAACCGCGGTGAAGTAAGCGGTACAGGTAACAGTGGAATATCATATGATCTGGCAGGACGGGGATTCCAGAAACTGCCCCTGCCTGAATATGATTACCAGGGTGAGGGAAAAGTTGTTGTGGAAGTAAGCGTTGACAGATCCGGGAAAGTAATACAGGCTGTGCCTGGAATCAAAGGTTCAAGCACTCTTGATGAATATCTCCTGAAAGTTGCCAAAGAGGCAGCACTGAAAGCCCGGTTTGAAGTTAAACAGGATGCTCACGTCATTCAGAAAGGGACAATAACTTATAATTTTATACTCAGATAGTAATCAGGCTATTCTTTCGAAAACCTCATCTATCGCATTGTGCAGGTTATTAATGAGTTCATTGTCCTTGATGACATAATTATCAATACCTTTTCGTGCCAGCTCAAGAACCACTTCACCCTTATCCTGCCCTGAAAGCATGATCACAGGCGTATCGGGTTTTAATTCCTTGATCTTATCCAGTACCTGCATTCCGTTCATAAACTCCCGCTTATCTTTAACAAACAGATAGTCAAGGATCACCAGGTCAGGATTCTTATTAAGCGCATCAAGACAATCTTCACCTGTTTCAAATGCTTCAATCTTGTATTTATCAGATGTTAACCTCTTGACAACCAATGTATTAATAAAAGGGTCATCATCAACAACGAAAATTAGTTTTTTGCTATCCATCACTGAAAATGTGCTAATAACGGACTGATGTAAAATTACAAAAAAAACAAACTAATAAGAATATACTTTGCGTTTAATTATTTTTTACATTGAAAAGAGAGGATATGATTTCATGATTTTTACAACCTTCTCCCCTACTGCCGATATTACAGATTCATCCTCAATATTGGAAATAACCTCATCAATAAGATCAACAATAACTCCCATATGTTCTTCCTTCATACCTCTGGTTGTAATTGCCGGCGTACCAATCCTCAGTCCTGAAGTAAGGAAAGGCGAACGGCTATCGAATGGTACCATGTTCTTATTTACGGTGATATGTGAACGGACCAGTATATTCTCCACCTTCTTTCCGGTAATATCAGGGAATTTTGTTCTCAGGTCAATTAGCATGAGGTGGTTATCGGTGCCATTTGAGATTACCTTATAACCTTTATCAATGAATGCCTGAGCCATTACTGATGCATTTTTTACTACTTGTGTCTGGTATTCCCTGAATTTCGGATCGAGAGCCTCTCCGAATGAGACTGCCTTGGAGGCAATGACATGCTCGAGTGGTCCGCCCTGGATACCCGGAAAGACTGCCGAATTAATTAGTGAAGACATCATTCTGACCTCACCTTTTGGAGATGTTATTCCCCATGGATTAACGAAATCTTTGCCCATCAATATGATTCCGCCACGGGGACCCCTCAGTGTTTTATGAGTTGTAGACGTTACAATGTGTGCATATTTCAGCGGATTCTTAAGCAGTCCGGCTGCTATTATTCCTGCCGGATGTGCCATGTCGACTATAAGAATTGCACCGGTCATATCAGCTATCTTACGCATTCTCTCATAATCCCATTCGCGGGAATAAGCCGAGGCTCCGCCGATTATCACCTTAGGCTTCTCCCTTAGTGCAATCTCCTCCATCATATCATAATCGACCAGTCCGGTTTCCTCTTTCACACAATATGCAACAGGCCGATACAGTATCCCTGATGAATTTACGGGTGAACCGTGAGAAAGATGTCCTCCATGCGAAAGATCTAATCCCAAAAATGTATCTCCAGGTTTAAGAACGGTCATGAAAACAGCCATATTAGCCTGGGCGCCTGAATGAGGCTGCACATTTGCATATTCAGCATCGAATAGTTGCTTCAGCCTGTCAATAGCCACCTGTTCCGTCTGGTCAACAATTTCACATCCGCCATAATAACGATGACCAGGATAACCTTCAGCATATTTGTTTGTCAAAACCGATCCCATCGCCTCAAGGACCTGTGGACTCACAAAATTCTCGGAAGCTATAAGCTCTATACCATTCATCTGCCGCTGCCGCTCCTTTTCAATAAGATCAAAAACCAAACTGTCTTTTTCCATAATATGTTAATTTATATTTTATTCTTCAGTAAACTGAACCAGTAATTCACGATAGGTTGTGTATATCCTTGATTTTGAAATAAATCCAACATAATACCCATTATCAAGCACAGGCAGGTTCCAGGCACCTGTTATGTGGAATGTCTCCAATACCTTTTCCAGGTTCTCTCTTTTGTCGATATAGGATGGCGGAATAGTCATAAGGTCCCTGACATATGTCGTGTTATACAATTCCTGATTGAACATTATTTCCCTTACCTCATCGAGTGAGACAACTCCTTCGAGAACATTGTATTCATCAACCACAGGGAAGAGGTTGCGGTTTGATTTTGAAATCTCTCTCACAAGATCTCCCAGTGTATCATCTCCTCTTACTGTATGCAGATCCGTTTCTATTTCCTTTTTCCAGTCCATTAAAGCAAGTACTGCCTTATCTTTATCATGTGTTATAAGCTCTCCTTTCCGTGCCAACTGAACATGGTAAATAGAGTGTCGTTCGAAACTCCTGATCGTCATATAAGCCGCTGTTGAAGTAATGATAAGAGGGATTAGCAGGTCATACCCTCCTGTAATTTCCGCAATAAGGAATATCGCTGTAAGAGGGGCATGCATAACTCCGGCCATCATTCCTGCCATTCCTGCCAGTACAAACCTGTTATCCGGAAGGCTTATACTGAAGTATTTGTTAAAAAGGCTTGCAACGAGGTATCCGTTTACACCCCCCAGGAATAATACCGGAGCGAAGATACCACCAACACCTCCTGCTCCATTTGTTGAACTGCTGGCAAATACTTTGAGCAACACCAGGCAGAGCATGAACAGGATGATCATCAGGTAATTATCGGAGAACTTATCAAAAACAGAGTGGTTTAAAACAGTTTCTGTTTTTCCCTGAAGCAGCTGCATAACAGTATCATAACCTTCTCCAAAAAGCGGCGGGAAAAGATAGATAAGGATACCAAGGATTATACCACCAGTGATAAGCCTTATAAACACATTTTTTATTCTTTCATATCTGCTTTCAAGATAGAGTGTCATCTTTGAAAAATAGAGCGAAATCAATCCCGATAATATTCCAAGAATGAGATACCATGGTATATTGGAGATGTTGAATGCCTCAGTTATATTAAAGGAGAAAAGCACCTGGTCGCCCATCAGAAAATAGGTGACAGTAGCCGCTGTGACAGATGAAATCAGGAGAGGTACTATTGATGAAATTGTAAGATCAAGCATCAGTATCTCGAGAGTGAATACGATCCCGGCAATGGGTGCTTTAAATATCCCCGAGATAGCACCTGCGGCACCGCATCCGATCAGAAGCGTAATGCTCCTGTAATTCAATCTGAACAGTCTGCCAATAGTTGAACCTATTGATGATCCTGTCAGTACTATCGGAGCCTCAGCACCGACCGATCCCCCAAAACCTATTGTAAGTGTCGCGGCTGCAATTGAGGTCCATGTGTTGTGAACCCTGATATGACTTTTCTTCCTGGAAATAGCATAAAGGACCCTGCTTATCCCGTGGCTTATGTTATCTTGTACCAGGTACCTGACAAACAGCAAAGTTAACAGCATTCCGATTAGAGGATAAGCCAGATAGAGATAACTTCCTGATTCACTGGTTATTCCCCTGGTAAGAATCTGATGTGTATAATGAATGGTATTTTTCAGAATGACAGCAGCAAGTGAGCTTAGAAGCCCGACCACAAAACTAAGTATGTATACCAGTTTAGCCTGATCGATGCGTTCAAAACGTGGATGGAGAATATTTCTGAAAAATCTGGTCCTGAACATTGCGATACAAATATAAAAACATTACTGTCTCTTCACAGTTTTTTGCTTAAGTTTGTCAGCCTGCATAAAGGTGAAGACCGGGGAACCGGCAGTAATTGATATATGATAGATTACAGCAGATATACTCTTGATAACGGACTAAGGGTACTTGTACATGAGGACAGGTCGACACCTCTTGTCGCCATGAATATACTCTATTATGCAGGATCAAGGGATGAAGAGCCCGGGTTAACAGGACTGGCACATCTGTTTGAACATCTGATGTTCGGGGGTACAGCAAGAATTCCGGATTTTGACAGACATCTGCTTTTAGCCGGAGGTGAGAACAATGCATTCACAAATACCGATATTACAGATTATTATGTTACTCTTCCGGCAGAAAATATTGAAACTGTTTTCTGGCTCGAATCAGACAGGATGAACCTTCTGGACTTCTCGCAGAGAAATCTCGACATCCAAAAAAAAGTTATAATCGAAGAATTTAATCAACGTTATTTAAACCAGCCTTATGGAGACGCAATGCTTCTGCTCAGGCCTCTTGTCTACAAGATCCATCCGTACCGCTGGCCGACGATAGGGATGGATATTTCACATATTATGAATGCAGATCAGGAAAAAGTAAGGGAATTCTTCTTTTCTCATTATACACCCAATAATTCAATCCTTACCCTGACTGGAAATATAACCTGCGGCCGCGGTATCAGCCTGTCGGAGAAATGGTTCGGAAAGATTGAGAAAAGAGCTGTAAAATCGAAAACATTTCCATCAGAACCAGTGCAGACCGAAGCAAGAGTTTTGACTGTGGAAAGAGAGGTTCCTGCTGACGCTTTATATATGGCGTGGCATACCGGACCTCGTACCAGCGACGACTTTTATACCCTCGACCTGTTAACAGATATTCTTTCCGGAGGAGAATCAGGCAGACTCTATACAAAACTGGTAAGGCAGAAAAAACTTTTCAGCGAGATAAACGCCTATGTCACTTCGGATATTGACCCGGGTCTCATTATATTATATGGTAAATTAATGAAAGATGTTGATATCCGTCATGCCGAAGAATCAGTATATGAAGTAATTGACACCCTTAAACACTCCTGTTCCCCTCGCCGTGAGATGGAAAAGGTCAGGAACAGATATGAATCCTCAAATGTCTTTACCAACACCAATATTCTTAATAAAGCAATGAATCTCGCTTTTTTTGAGCTGATAGGTAATCCTGGCCTTATAAATAATGAGGTTGATATATACAAAAAAATTGACAGTATGATGGTGACAGAAGCAGCCCGGAAGTATCTCGATCCTTCAAACTGCAGCACCCTCTACTATAAATCCGCAGGAAAAAGGCAAAAATGAGCATTGTATTTCCACCGAAACCGCCTGTTTTACCAGTTGATCCCGGAAGGACTCAGCAGCCCGCTATGGTCAAACTCAATAACGGGATCCCGGTGTATATGATTGAAGCTGGTACTGAGGATGTTATGCGGATCGATTTTACTTTCGATGCAGGTCAGGCACAGGAATATCTGCCGCTGCTTGCATCCACAACAAATACAATGCTTACGGAGGGCTCTCTCCATTACAGTTCCTCGGAACTAAATAAAATACTCGATTTCCACGGAGCATTTTACAACCTGTATGCAGAAAAAGACCGCGCAGGTTTCACTATCTTTTTTATAAACAGATATATTGAAAAGATACTTGAGCTTGCCGGGGAAATAGCCATTCAGCCTCTTTTCCATGAAGCCGAACTTAAAGCACTGATGAAAAAACGTTTACAGTTGTATCTTGTGAACAGGGAAAAGGTGAATAATCTCGCTATGGAACATTTTTTTGAATCAATTTTCGGAAATCATCATCCATATGGCCGACAGATAGTTCCGGAGGATTTCGAGAACATGAATCCTCCCCTGCTGAAAGATTTCCATGCTGCAAATTACACTCCTGGAAAACTGGCCATTATCATATCAGGCAAAATACACATGAGGACCCTTGATCTGTTGAACAGGCATTTTGGTGAAAATTTTGCAAGTGATGTTTATATCGAAGAATCACTCAATTTTTTGAAAGAAAGTAAAAACAGAAGAAACCATATTAAGAAGCCCGGAGCTGTGCAAACAGCTGTCAGAATTGGCTGCCCTACTATTAACAAATGTCATCCCGATTATCCTGGACTGAAAATATTAAATGTAATACTCGGCGGATATTTTAACTCAAGGCTGATGAAAAACATCAGGGAGGATAAAGGATTGACATACGGAGTACATTCAATGGTTTCATCACTCATTCTCAGCGGTTTTAATATTATCTCAACTGAAGTGAGTAAAAAAAGTACTCAAAAAGCAGTTGATGAGATATATTTTGAAATAGAACGATTACAAAATGAACCTGTTGAAAAGGAGGAGCTCGAGATAGTCAGGAACTATATGCTCGGAGAGATGGTGAGGATGTTTGACGGACCATTTGCCCTGGCAGAGAGCTTCAGATCGGTATGGGAGTTCGGGCTTGATACTTCCTATTACGACAGGCTGATTAAAAAAATAAGAACTATTACTCCTGATGAAATAACAACACTGGCAGGTACGTATTATAATATTGAAAATCTTCATGAAATAAAGGCAGGATAAGAATGAGGTTAAAATCACTATATACTATTATCATTTTACTTATCTCTTCTGCCATCAAGGTTATGGGTCAGCCAGACACTGAATCGCCCGTATCACCGGTCCTTGAGCTGGTAACTGTTAATCAGTTAACAGGTTATTCTGAGATATCATGGACAGCAAGCTCCTCGCCTGATGTAACAGGGTACGTGGTTTACGAATATAGAAAAAATGAAGGGTATTCTCTTGATACAATTCATAATCCTCTGATAACAAGCTATATACACAACAACCTTAAATCCTCCGAACTCTCCGTATCTTATGTTGTGGCAGCTTTTGACAGTGCAGGTAATATAAGTCCCCTGTCAAATTTCCTGAATACTGTTTTTTTAACTGCCAGTTTAGATACCTGTAATAAAAAAATAGGGCTTGACTGGAACAATTATCAATCATACCCAAGGCAGGTAGAGAGCTACACCGTGCTTTATTCGGTTAATGGAGGTATCTATTCGGAAGCAGGGGAAATTCCGGGTGACAGCAGCTGCTTCTCTCTGGATGATTTTTCACTTGATGCACAATATTGCTTTATTATCAGGACAGACATAGAAGGAGATGTTTTTTCCCTTTCAAACAAAGCCTGCCTGAACACAATAATGCAAAAGCCCCCGCAGTGGATAAATGCAGATTTTGCAACTGTGACTCAGCAAAATGACATCCTGCTTTCATTTAAGATAGATCCTTGGTCAGAGATCACTGAATATATCCTTGAAAGAAAAACAGGAGCATCAGGCTCATTCCAGGAAATTGAATATTTTCCAGATGAAGCAGAATTATTATTATATACTGACACTGATGCAGATATCTCGGAAATTAATTACTACAGACTTTCTGCTGTCAACAGTTGTGATGTTGCGATAACCATATCGAATGTAGCTTCAAATATTGTACTCTCCCTGGAAAGGATTGAAAATGAATTACATCTTGCCTGGAATCCATATAAAGAGTGGAACGGAATAGTCGATAGTTATAAGCTGTTAATAAATACCAGGGGAACATATGAAGAGAGATATACAATTTCTCCTTATGATACGGTCTTTTCTATAGCATATTCTGATCTTATGTATGATGTAACAGGACAGGAGGTATGTTTTATTATCAAAGCGACGGAAACAGCGAATTCTTACGGATTTAATGGGGAAAGCAGTTCATCCTCTGTCTGCACACATGTTACTGAACGGATAACTGTTCCCAACCTGTTTACTCCCGATGAGGATCTCGTTAATGATCTTTTTAATCCTGTCCTTTCATTCACACCGGTTGAATATCAACTTATAATAACTGACCTGAAAAGGAGAAGGGTTTTTACAACCAGGGATTATGCGGAAAAATGGGACGGCACGGAAAACGGTGTTCCGGTTTCGGAAGGTGTTTTCCTGTGGTTTTTAAATGTAATGGAGCCATCAGGGAACAAAGTGAATAAAACCGGTACTGTTACTGTTTACAGATCAAAAAAGTAATTTCCGGTCTTCATCAATGTACCCCTTCCAGAATTACCCGAATAAGACTATATTTGTAAATTGCTTGAAAAGTTGTCTTGAATATTTATGGGGAACAAGGATATTTTTGATGAGGAGGATATAAAACATATTCAGGATGAATATGATTCACTTGTAAATAATCTTCTGAGATGCGATAAAAAAGGCGACAGGGAGATGATTGACAAAGCCTTCAGGATTGCCAATAAAGCTCACTGGAACATGCGTCGTAAATCGGGAGAACCTTATATTCTGCATCCCATTGCCGTAGCAAAAATTGTAAACCAGGAGATCGGTCTTGGAGCCAAATCAATAACAACGGCACTGCTTCATGATGTAGTTGAAGACACCGATTATTCGCTTGATAACGTAAAGAGGGATTTCGGAACCAAGATCGCTTCTCTGATTGATGGTCTTACAAAGATTTCGGGTACATACGATAAGGAAAGCTCTTCATCGATGCAGGCTGAAAATTTCAGGAAAATGCTGATGACGCTTTCTGACGATATGAGGGTGATTCTTATTAAGATAGCAGACCGCCTTCATAATATGAGGACTCTCGATTCGTTACCCGAACACAAAAGGATGAAGGTTGCCGGTGAAACGATTTTCCTCTATGCACCGCTTGCTCATCGGTTGGGATTATTTGCCATCAAGAGTGAACTTGAGGATCTCAGCTTTAAATTCCGCCAGCCTCATATCTACGAAGAGATTACTTCAAAACTTAAGTTAAGCGAAAAAAAGTATATATCCTTTCTCAACAAATTCTCGTTCCCCATAATAGACAAGCTAACAGAAGCAGGTTTTAAATTCGATATCAGCAGCCGTCCAAAATCGGTATTCTCCATATGGAAGAAGATGCAGGCAAAAAATGTTTCTTTTGAGGAGATCTACGATGTCCTTGCAGTAAGGATAGTATTTGAGCCCATACCTGACATTCCTGAGAAAACGCAATGCTGGAATATCTATTCAATGATCACTGATTCATATCTGCCAAAACCTGACCGTCTGCGTGACTGGGTGAGCCGTCCAAAACCTAATGGCTATGAAGCTCTGCATGTGACAGTTATGGGTCCTGAAGGAAAATGGGTTGAGGTACAGACAAGAAGTACAAGAATGGATGAGATAGCTGAAAGAGGCTATGCTGCACACTGGAAATACAAGGGAGAGGGGTCACAGGAGAGTGAGCTTGATAAATGGATAAAAAAAATAAGGATCATGCTCGAGAATCCCCTTGAGGATCCTATTGAATTCCTCGATGAGTTCAAGATGAACCTGTTCTCCTCCGAAATCATGGTATTCACACCGAAGGGGAAGCTGGTAAGCCTCCCAAAAGGGGCATCAGCTCTCGATTTTGCATACGAGATACATACCGAAATTGGCAACAAAGCTATCGGAGCCAAAATAAATTATAAGCTAAATCCCATAAGCGCCGTGCTTATGAGCGGCGACCAGGTAGAGATAATAACCTCAGATATTGCAAAACCTGAAAAGGAATGGCTCTCATTTGTGAGAACATCAAAAGCCAAAGAAGCAATCAAGAATGCATTAAGAACTGAAACTACCAACAGGGTACAAAAAGGCATGGAAATACTCGAGGCCAAGCTGAATGAGATTGGTGTTGCTCCCAATCCTGAAGTATTGAAGAAGCTGCTTATGACATACGATGTGATGAATAAAGATGAACTCTATGCAGGTATCGAACTGGGTATTATTGACCTCGATAACCTGAAAAAAATACTAAGGAAAACCTCAGCTAAAAGTGTCATAAAATACTGGGATCTGAAATTCATTGGAGCAAAGAAAGAGACCAAAGAAAACGGGAAACAACCTGAAAAAATTGATACAAGTGTCCCTTTCCTTCTCAGGGAAAATGTTGAAAATGCAGAACAATCATATGAAATAGCTTCATGCTGCAATCCAATACCCGGTGATAAAGTCATAGGTTATCTTTCCCCTGAAGGCCCCATAGTAATTCATAAACCCAAATGCCCTGAAGCAATCAGACTGATGTCAAACGAAGGGCATAGAATAATTGCCGTAAAATGGGCGATACATAAACTTGTATCCTTCCTGGCCAGGATCCATATTAACGGGATTGACAGGATAGGTTTGGTCAACGAGATAACAAATATTATTTCATCCCAACTGAAAGTTAACATGACAAATGTTAATTTCTCGGTCAAAGATGGAATATTCTCAGGAACAATAGATGTATATGTACATCATACAAAGGACATTAACAACCTGATACTAAAGATCTCCAATCTCAAAGGCATTGAGAGCGTAACAAGAGTTGAAGATTTCAAGAAATAATCCGTAACATATATCTGATTATACATTGAGAACGGAAAAATGTATATTTTTGCTATTATTTTAAATTAGACCAAATATGATTAGTGACGATGCAAAAATAACGGTTAAGAAAATCTTCACTGAGTATCTTGAAAAAAGGGGGCACAGGAAAACTCCTGAAAGATATGCTATTCTCGATGAAATATATTCACGATCAGGACATTTCGATATTGAATCTCTATATATTTTCATGAAAAACAAGAATTACAGGGTCAGCCGGGCAACTCTTTACAATACTATAGACCTTCTTCTGGAGTGTAATCTTGTTGTAAAGCATCAGTTTGGTAGAAACATAGCCCAGTTTGAGAGGGCTTTCCAATGCAGTCAGCATGATCACCTGATTGATATTGAAACAGGTAATATTACAGAGTTTTGTGATCCAAGGATCAATGAGATAATAAAAACGGCATGTGAGCTGAATAACTTCACACCCCACTATCATTCTCTATATATCTATGGCATTTCAGGTGAAAAGAAATTCGATAAGAATTAGTCAAAGCATTTTCAGAAAGCACAGGATGCATAAAAAAGCGGTTGCATCCCCACCAGTCTGTTATTCATAAGGTTTCCGGTTTCAAGGAGCCTATTATTCAGGTACAGGTTTTGAGGCATAAAAGAAAAGGTCCAGTCTCCCCTGCTCTTTTTTGTCTGTAAATAAACCTGTGCAGCATTCTTATTTTTCATCTTATTTACTGCATAGGCATAAGTACCAAGTCCTGTGGCATATGGTAGCAGATAATATATCGGATCAAATTCTTCAGAACCGACAAGGATTGCCAGTCCAATACCTATAAGAGAACCAAGTCCGGCTGCATAAAGTGTTGTCATTCCCTGCTGGGGAGTCAGGTTTGTATCTTTTAACCAAATATGGCCCAGACCAGTTCCTACAAGAAGCCCTATCCCTGGCAGTACCCATCCCGGGTTCTTTGAAAAGTCATCGGATTCACTGTCCACAAAGATGCACATTCCCAGAGTCCCGTTTAATATTGTAAGGGCTTGGGTTGCACGCATTTCCCCTCTGGTAAATTCATTCCAGGTGTTTATCCTGTCGGCAAGAAAGTAACCACCCGCCCCAAACAGCAAAACAGAACTTCCAAATACTCTCGCATCATCCGACAAAGCAAGGGCTATCGTAGCTCCTGTCGCAGGCATAACAAGTCCATAATGACGATAAAGAGCAACCCTGCCCTCCGACCAGTCCATTTTTATTGCCAGTGATTTTCCTACAACACCCAATCCTATACTTGTAAGCGCCGCCAGTCCAATGGTTAACTTACTCTTTCCCTCATCAAATGAATCTTCACCATTAATAAGCAATCCTAAAGATCCGCCGTGAGCCCATCCTATAAGCTGTCCGTGACCTGTTAGCAGCAACTGGTTTGAAGTGATGGTCCTCGTTTCATTAGTTAAGAGCGGAATCAATGCCATGGTGCCTGCAGTAATAACCGGAATAGCAACTGCTGCTTTTTCATCATCAACTTCAAAAATATGATCTGCAGCCAGACCATAATAAAAGCCATTCCATGCAGACAACGTAATATACTTATAAAATAACATTTCATCCCTCTCCTGACCACAGGCAGGTTTACCAATCATTGAGATGAGGATGGAAAACACAATCGAAAACCTTAACATATTTTTCATCATTTTATCAAATTTATAAAATCCCTGGAACCGGTAATTAATGTTTACCTTAATTAACATTTGAATATTTAAAATAGTATACAGCCATTTATTAACAATCGCTGTCAGTCTGCCAGTAAAGTTAAATAATTTTGTAACTTGTGATCTGTTATTTTATATCAGAATATCCATAATATGAACATTGACATTCTGTTAGGTCTGCAATGGGGTGATGAGGGCAAGGGAAAAATTGTCGATGCTATTAGTCCCGGTTATGATATAATAGCCCGTTTTCAGGGTGGCCCTAATGCGGGACATTCGATTGAGTTCAACAATGTGAAACATGTACTGCATCTTATTCCGTCGGGCATTTTCCACCCTGACAAGTTAAATATAATAGGCAATGGTGTAGTAATTGATCCGGCAGTGTTTAAAAAAGAGATTGAGGACCTCGAACCTCCTGTGGATGAGCTTGTTAAAAGGCTGATGATTTCGGCCAGGGCAAATCTTATTCTGCCCGGGCACAGAATTCTCGATGCAGCTATTGAACTCAGCAAAGGAAATACCAAAATCGGATCAACTCTTAAAGGAATCGGTCCCGCATATACAGACAAAGTAGCACGTAACGGGCTTCGTGTGGGAGAAATTCTGAAAAAAGATTTCAGGGAAGCATACAACAATCACATGAAGAGGCTTCTTTCCCTTCTGAAAAGCTATGATCTCAAATACGAACTTGCTGAATATGAGGAAGGATGGTTTGAAGGTATTGAGCTCCTTAAGAGATTTCGGATCACAAACACTGAATATCAAATCAATAATCTTATATCCGGGAGTAAGAAGCTGCTTGCTGAAGGGGCACAGGGCACAATGCTTGATATTGATTTTGGCTCATACCCCTATGTAACCTCTTCAAATACGATCAGTGCAGGTGCCTGTACCGGTCTGGGTATCCCGCCAAATAAAATTGATGAGGTATTTGGTATTTTCAAGGCATATTGTACAAGGGTAGGTAGCGGCCCCTTCCCTACCGAGCTTAACAATCAAACCGGCACTGTTTTAAGGGATAAAGGCTATGAATTCGGCTCAACAACCGGACGTCCAAGACGTTGCGGATGGCTTGACCTGCCAGCACTGAAATATGCCATTATGGTTAACGGAGTTACACAACTTTTTATCACCAAGAGCGATGTAATGTCAGGATTTGAAACTGTTAAGGTATGTACATCGTATATTTCTGAAGGCAGCGAATGCCTCGAGATACCATTCAATAATTCGCCTGTGGTACCTGTTTACCGTGAATTTCCGGGCTGGAAGGAGGATATCTCAGACATAAGAGAATATGACAAGCTTCCGAAAAATCTGAAAAAATACATTGGATTCATTGAAGAGCAAACAGGAATTGCCGTAACAATGGTCTCTGTAGGTCCTGACAGAAATGAAACGATATTCAGGGAAAAAATTTAAGTATTTTACTTATTTTACCACATATAGCCAGGCTCCTATCTCAACGTTATCCTGGAAATATTGAAGGCGTATAACAGCCGTCCTGAAACTTTCATGGGCTTCGGCTGATACAAGTTCGAACCTCCCGCCTTCCATTTCAATTATCCTCACATCATACCCCTTCTGGCGGTATGTTTCCGCATTATCCCTGGCATACTGCGGAGTAATAAAACTTCCAACAATAATGTTGTATTTCTTTTTCAGCTCCAAGGCTCTCTTTTCTTCAGCAACCCTTATTGAATCGAGTCTGGCATCTTCGATTGCCTGTAAGCGTTCCTGCACCTTTCTGATGGAATCTGCCACTCTTATACTGCTTTGCCTGGCTCGCCAAACAGCCATTGTGTCGGCTTTCCTGCCAAATAATTTCTTACTCTTAAAATACTTGCAGCCTGGAAGAGTTACCAGCATAAGTACCACTATTAATGCTGTTATATGTCTCATATTCAATACATTAATTATATTAATTATTAATAGTTGTCTTCCTATCACAGGACAGGACAATATTCAAATATACAAAATATTGAAAACCAATCCAAATGATAATAAAGCTGCCTTAAATGTAATAATATAAGGGATTTTGTATATTAGGGTGGTGAAATTAAAAGGATACCCTAAAGACATAACAAATGAAATCAATAATCCAATTTTTCGAAGAGAGTGTAGAAAATTTCAGCAGCAATATTTACCTGTGGGAAAAACCTGCCGACAAATATGAAGGGACGACCTATGGTGAAACAAAAAAGCAGGTTTATGAATTTGCGGCAGGGCTGATGAACCTCGGAATAAAAAAAGGCGACAGACTTAGTCTGATCTCTGAAGGACGCAACAGCTGGGTTATAGGAGAGCTTGGCATATTGTATACGGGAGCCCTAAATGTGCCTCTGTCAACAAAGCTGAACCCTGAAGAGATTAAATTCCGTATTAACCATTCAGAATCAAGGATAATATTAACATCATCCATTCAGGCTCAGAAGCTGAAAGAGATAATCAATGATTGCCCGCTTATTGAAAAGATTATTCACTTCGACACACAGGAAGAATATGAACCAAATGAGATCCATTTCAACGAGGTAAGAAAAATAGGCAGGGAATGGCTTGAATCAAAGGAGAATATGGCAAAATTTGAAGCAAACTCCAAGAGTATTACACCTTCCAATTTTGCTAATATTTGCTATACTTCCGGAACCACGGCCGATCCCAAGGGTATTATCCTGACACACGGTAATTATGTAACCAATGTTTACCAGGCTTACAGTTTAATGGATATCCCTCCATTCTACAAAACACTTCTTATTTTGCCATGGGATCATTCATTCGGGCATACATGCGGTATTTTTACATTCATGGGCAAAGGGGCAAGCATTGCATCGGTAAAAACCGGCAAAACACCAATGGAGACTCTGCGGAATCTGCCTGTATGCCTCAATGAGATCAAACCCAATCTCATGATGAGCGTACCGGCAATTGCCAAAAACTTCAGGAAGAACATAGAAAAAGGTATCATGGAAAAAGGGAAGCTGACAGATATGCTATTCAGGCATGCCCTTAAGATATCATATTCATATAATAAGGAGGGATGGAATAAAGGCAGGGGACTGCAGAAGTTAAAAAAACCACTTCTTAATTTATATGATAAGCTCATTTTCAGTAAAATACGTGAAGCCTACGGCGGAGAGCTGGACTATTTCATTGGCGGTGGTGCCTTGCTTGATATTGAGCTCCAACGGTTTTTTTATGCCCTCGGGATACCGATGTACCAGGGATACGGGCTCAGTGAAGCCTCCCCGGTTATCTCATCCAATTCCACTGCAAGACACAGGCTGGGATCATCAGGAGTACTAGTAAATAATATGGATCTTAAGATATGCAATGATGATGGTAATGAACTTCCTGTTGGAGAAAAAGGAGAAATAGTGATCAGGGGAGGAAATGTAATGCACGGATATTGGAAAAACGATGCAGCAACAAAAGAGACAATAAGGGACGGCTGGCTCCATACAGGTGATATGGGTTACATGACCAAAGAGGGTTACCTGTATGTGCTGGGACGTTTTAAAAGCCTTCTTATTGCAGATGATGGTGAGAAATTTAGCCCGGAAGGCATTGAGGAGACAATAACGGAACAGTCAAAGTACATCGATCAGTGCATGCTCTATAATAACCAGAAACCATATACTGTCGCTCTCATAGTTCCAAACCAGCATACACTGAAACTCTACCTCGAGGAAAAGAACCTCCTTGCTGCCTCAGAGGAGGGCAAACGGATTGTACTTACGCTGCTGGAAAATGAGATCAATGAATACCGGATAAACGGTAAATACGGAAATATTTTCCCACAGAGATGGCTGCCTGTAGCAATAGGGATCATTGAAGAGGGCTTCACAGAAGAAAACGGATTGATGAACTCAACAATGAAAATAGTCAGAGGAAAGATAATGGATAAATATCAGGACCTTATTGACTATCTGTATACTCCTATAGCTAAGGTAATTACAAACGAAAGAAATATTGAGGAAGTCGAAAAAATGAAACTGTGATAATGCCCCCAACCCCTGATGGGGGCTCTGGTAATTTGAAATTGAAAGGGGATTTAGGGATTATATCAGCCTGCTCTTAAAAGGAAGAAATGTCATGAAATCGGCATGATGAACAATATATGCTTCGGTTGTTTTCTTAACAAGATCGCCTTCATGAGCATGTGCTGCTATTATATGGCACACCTCCGGAGGTATGCCGCACTTCTCAGCAAGAGAGACTCCCGAAAAAGGATGCCGCAGGTACTGTCCATATTTTCCCTGGCAAGTCTTGCCTTCATTATCAAGCTCATATTCAAGGAGTTTCCCTACATCAGCCAGTATGGCGCCGGATATTAAGACATCCATATTGACCGGTAATTCACTGCCAAGGAATTGGTTTATCTTTTCCCCGCTCTCCCTGGCCACATGGACGACACACCTCTTATGAGCCATGAAGCTCACCCTCATGTCGGGGCCGCAAAGCAAGGTAAAAGGAATTTGTTCCAGGTCTTCGACAGTCAGCACGCTTCTTTCAAGCGCCACCTCCCATGTCTTTGCTGTTTTCTCCCTGAGCGACTCATCACTGATCCAGTCAAGCTCCGGCCATAATTTTTTTATCTTGTCATTCATCTTACTCTTTTTTACTTTAACGCTGCAATTATAGCATCAGTCATTTCGATTGTTGAGGCTGCACCATTCTTAATGACATCCGGACTGCCCTGCATCTTCATCATATCATAGGTCTTTACCCTTCCCTCTTCAATGACAACAGCAATAGCTTTACGAATTGACTGGCATATCTTATTCTCACCCAGATAATCCAGCATCATGCATGCAGATTCGGTCATGGCAACCGGATTTACAATTGACACTTTATATTCAGCGTATTTCGGTGCAGAACCATGAGTCGGTTCAAATACTGCTATACCGTCCGACGAAAACTGGGCACTACAGGCAAAGCCCAGTCCTCCTATAAGACCGGCAAAAGCGTCTGAAGCAATATCTCCGAACATGTTACCAGCCACAATAACACCATAATCCTCAGGGTTCTTGGTAAGCCACATCATCTGAGCATCAATATTGGTATTGTTTAATCTGATGCCGGGAAATGAGGTTTTCTGTATCTCCCTGGCGAGCTTCCACATTAATCCTGAGGTCTCTCTCACCACATTTGGTTTTTCACATACTGTAACTGACTTGTAACCATGCTGACGGGCATATTCAAAAGCCGCCTTCAGTATCCTTAATGTGGCCTTTTTTGTGAAGATCCTGGTTGATATTGAAAGTTCCTCAACAGGAACCTCTCCAAAATTCTGTCTGAACTTCGGATGTGTCATAAAAGCTTTATAGACCTCTTCAGGTGGATTGGTCCATTCCACTCCTGAATAAAGACACTCTGTATTCTGACGAAATATAACAACATCAATGAAAGGCTCTTCAATAGTATTTCCTCCTTCTCTTCTAATGAAATTAAGAGGATTTCCTTTATAGGATTTACACGGACGAACACAGATGTCGAGATTGAAATGCTGCCTCAATCCCACTATAGGGCTGGAATATGTATAACCCTTTCCCTGTAAAGAGGGATCGAGTTCAGCGCTGGCCTCATCCTTTGGTTTTGATGTTATGGCTCCGAAAAGTGCAATTTTATGCTTATCAATAAGGTTGAGTGTTCTCTCCGGAAGAGGATTCCCCTCTTTACGCCAGAATTCCCAGCCGATATCTCCGTAAACATATTCTGCATCAAACCCTGCAGCCTCAAGCACCCTGACTGCCTGCCTGAGTACGATAGCTCCGATACCGTCTCCCGGAAGGGCTACTATTGTCCTTTTTGCCATATTCCTGTTATTAAATTAAGAATAAACCGTTAGTAAAAATAACGAAAATTTGCCTTGGAGAGAAGCGGAGATTAAATTTATAAAGCACACTTTGGGATTCGAAAATATTAAGTAGTTTTGTGCACTGTTTTTGATTTATAAATAGTATGAGCTTTTATAAAAAATTAAACCCTATACCGGTCTGGCAATATTTTGAAGAAATCTGTAAAATACCCCGCCTGTCAAAAAATGAAGAAAGATTAAGAGAATACCTCCTTGATTTTGCGAGGAAGAATAATCTTGAGTCAAAAGAGGATGATATCGGTAATGTCCTGATAATCAAGCCTGCTGCTCCTGGCATGGAAGATAGGAAAACAGTTGTACTTCAGAGTCACATGGATATGGTTGGAGAGAAAAATGCTGATCATCCCCACAACTGGATGACAGATCCAATTATACCCATGATAAATGGTAAATGGGTGTCAGCTGAGGGAACCACTCTGGGTGCAGATGACGGAATTGGCATTGCTTCACAGATGGCTATACTTACTGATAAGAAACTAAAAGCAGGGAAGATAGAATGTCTTTTTACAGTTGATGAAGAATCGGGGATGACAGGTGCCATAAACCTGAAACCCGGCTTTTTTACAGGATCAATACTCATAAATCTGGATTCGGAAGATGAAGGGATACTCTTTATCGGATGTGCAGGCGGCATTGACACTGTTGGCACTATGAAATATAATGCAGAGCCCGTTCAAAAAGAAGCCTCTGCTATTGAGATATCAGTAACAGGTCTTCACGGAGGCCATTCCGGTGACGAGATCCATAAAGGATATGGCAACTCCGTTAAAATAATGAACAGGATCCTTTGGAACCTCTCAAATGAGTTTAATATTTCCATCAGTAAGTTTAACGGAGGGAATCTTCGTAATGCTATTCCAAGAGAGGCATTTGCCACCATAGCGGTTGAAAGATCTTCTGTTGAAAAGATATTGAAATGGATATCAGACTTTAATTTAATTGTTCTTGATGAGATGGGCAATCTCGAAAAGGAACTTAACATATCTGCAAAGGAGGCTGATCTTCCGGCATTTGTGATGGACAGGGAGAATCAGGATCAGCTGCTGGATTCACTTTCCTGCTGCCCTCATGGAGCTATTGCCTGGTCAAGAGAAATGGAAGATCTTGTTGAGACTTCCACAAATCTTGCATCTGTTAAATTCGGAGCAGACAATACAATAACCATTATCACTACCCAGCGGAGTTCGATAGAATCTTCCAAACATGATGCTGCGGCAATGGTTGAATCTTGCCTGAAACTGGCCGGAGCAAAAGTAGTTCATTCTGACGGATATCCAGGGTGGAAGCCAAATATGACCTCAGAAATACTGAATATCACACGTCAATCATATAGGAGGCTGTTCAATCATAAACCACAAATCAGGGCTATACATGCAGGACTGGAGTGCGGATTGATCTATCAGAAATTCAAAGGAATTGATATGATCTCTTTTGGCCCGACAATCAAGGGAGCCCATACTCCTGAGGAGAAAATTGAAATAAAAACAGTTCAGATGTTCTGGGACCTTCTCATTGATGTGATAACCACAATACCTCTTAAATAGAGCTATTACATAGTCCTGCCTGTTCCCTCTTAATCACAACTGAAAAACTGGTCTTTTCCCGCTCCACACAGGGGACAAACATAATTATCGGGAAGGTCACTAAATTCGATGCCTGGCTTAATACCACCGGCAGGATCTCCCTTTTCAGGATCATAAACATATCCACAGATATCACATTTATAGCATTCCATACCAGTAAAGTTTGGTTAAGTTTTGACTTTTCTTATCATGTCTATTACTGTACCGTCGACCCACTTGACTACTGCAACAATTTTATCATCAAATCCTGCTTTTTGAGGTATTCCGCAGATTCTTTCAGCCTCATCCTTTAATTCCTGAATTGTTTTTAATGGCAGGCCGCTACCCTTTACACTCTTTATAAGGTCTTTACGTAATGGATTGATCGCTATTCCCCTTTCCGTAATTATTACATCAATGAGTTCACCAGGTCCGCACAGTGTTGTTACTTCATCAACAATCACAGGTATCCTGTCGCGGAAAAGCGGAATTGGCAGGATGACATTCCGCGCATGAAGACAGTTTTGCCATCCGCCGATACCATGAAGAATGTAACCATCTGAATGGGTAACAACATTCCCGTTAAAATTAAGATCCACCTCTGTTGCTCCAAGTATCATTATATCCATCATGCTTGTAAGGTTACCCTTGGAATGGTAATTATAAGCATTAAAGACAGAGTATGGAACATGGTTGGGATTGGTTTCCACTGATTTCACGGCATCCAGATCAAATGCCTGTGCGTCAAGTATATAGCCCATCTGACCCTCCTCAAGCATCTTCACCATATACTTTGTACTCCCGCCAAAACCAAACTTCGATTTCCATCCTTTCTGCTTTAATATCTCATGCACAAATACTGCAATAGCCAGGGATGTGCCCCCGGCCCCGGCCTGCATTCTTACACCATCCGCGAGTATGCCCGATTTTTCCAGAAATGATGCAGTCAGTTCCGCAATAAGAAGCCTGTCAGGACTTTTGGTTATTTGGGTGGTACCTGAAACGATTTTTTCCGGTATCCCGATACTATCGACAACCACGACATAATCAACATAGTTGCCCTCAATTTCCATGGGAAAGCAAGGCAAGTCAACAAGGTTGTCAGTAACCACAATTACCTTTGAGGCATACAAAGTGTCGGCTTTCGCATAACCGAGTACCCCGCATGCTGAATTTCCCCCTGTACCTTTTGCATTTCCAAACGAATCGGCTGAGGGAGCAGACAGAACTGCAATATCAATCTTCACTTCGCCGTCCTGTATGGCCTGTACCCGTCCCCCATGGGATCTGAGGACAGCAGTTCCCTTCATTCTTCCTTCCGATACAAACCTGCCCAGCGGGCCGTTCATACTTCCCTCTATTCTGTTTACAGTTTCGTCATCGAGGTATTTGATTACAGGATCGTTACATAGAAATGACGCTGAGGGAAACCAGATCAGGTCCTTTACTCCCATTTCCGATGCAATTTCAAATATTTTATTGCTGATAAGGTCACCGTCCCTCAGATGATGATGGGTCGATATCGTCATTCCGCTGCGAAGGCCGCATTTTTGTAATGCTTCAGCAAGAGATCCTACAACTTTATTGCCGTCGCCGGGATAATCAATACAAGTAGGTATTGGTGGTGCATATTTTACTCCTGCCGGCCGGTGTTTCCCGACACCTTTGAACGGGACAACAGGCTGGCCATTTATTTTTAATGGAACAGCCCTGCCAGCTGCATTTATAACTGTTTTTACCTTCATTTTGTTGAACAATAAGTTATTAACCCTCTTTTGAAGATATTTTTTTAATCCAGTTCTTTGATAATTTACCCAGTCTTATCGCCAGATCAATATTTTTCTGAGCCCGGGCAACAACCGGCGGGTCTATCATTTTCGATCCGAGGGCAACAACGCCAAGTCCTTTCAGCCTGGCTTCTTCAAATGCAGATACAATTTTTTTCGATTTTTCTATTTCTGCTTCATCAGGTGCAAAACCCTTATTTATTACAGCTATCTGTCGGGGATGTATGCATCCCATCCCTTCAAATCCCATTGCTTTGGAATTCAACACACTTTGCTGCAGTCCTTCCATATCTCCCACATCCGAAAATACCGAATCTATCGGCTGTATTCCCGCTGCCTTTGCAGCTATAATGAGCCTGCTCCTGGCATACAGCGATTCCTTTCCTTCTGTAGTCCTTGATACTCCCAGATCAGCCGTAAAATCTTCCAGGCCGATTGCCATGGCAACAACATTTTCTGAAGCCTTTGCAATACTGAACGAGTTTTCCAGTCCAAGTGCACTTTCAATGATCGGCATCAGGAGAACAGGATTTTTAATTCCTGTTCTTTTAAGTATGGAAGCTATCTCCCTTTCAACATCTATTACTTCATCCGGAGTTTCGCATTTGGGTATCAGTACAAGATTAACATTATGTGGTATCACTGATTGCAGATCCTTTAAACCCATAGCACCCTGGTTTATCCTCACCATTCTTTCCGCACCCAGAAAATTAACCTGGCGGAGTGCGTTTCTCACAAGTATCCTGGCCTCATCCTTTTGTTTAAGTGCAACCGAGTCTTCCAGATCGAGGATAATTCCATCGGCTGAATGCAGTCCTGCATTCAGCATCATGCCGGGGGTGTTCCCGGGAAGATAGAGCCGTGAGAATCTGAACTTTTCGGCTGACGTCTTATACCTGTTTTCCGGTATAAGCTCAGGCAGAAATTCAAGATCATTATTAACCAGTTTTTTTACCGCGGCTTCCATCCTTGCAGCTATAACAAAAGGCAGTGCTCCGGAGTCATTTATCCTCACTTTTGCATTCTTAATTTTATAGAAACCGAAGATCTCTTTAGAGAGTTTTGTGATTGACTTACCGTAAAGTGTTTTGACCCTGGATGTCAGATCAATATCAATCCCGGCCCTCGATTTGAGTTCCAGTGTAATTTCACAGTCCGATCTTATACCGGGACCTGCATTACCTGCGGTAGCAACCATCCTGTTCATGATTTAGTATTAATTGTTTGTTTTATCCTCACAGATCTCGATTAATACTCCTGAAGTCGATTTTGGGTGAAGAAAGGCGATATCCAGGTTTTCGGCACCCTTTCTCAGTGATATATTAATAAGCTCAACTCCATTCTCTTCAGCATGCTGCAATTGTTTTTCAATATCTTTTACGGCAAAGGCGATATGGTGAATTCCTTCACCTCTCTTTTCAATGAACCTGCCAATTGGTCCCCCGGGGTCTGTTGATTCCAGAAGCTCAATTTTAGTCTGACCTATCCTGAAAAATGCAGTTCGTACTTTCTGTTCGTTAACCTCCTCAATTTTATAGCATTTCAGACCAAAGATTTTTTCATAAAGGGCAACTGAGGCTTCAAGATTACTTACTGCAATACCAATATGCTCAATATGTGAAAGTTCCATAGTGTAAGATAATTGTTAAAAGGGAAATTCGACCGGAGTCTCTATATCCGACTCTTCGGTTTCAGGTTTTTGTGCAACCTCATGTACCGTGAGCCCATCTACAAAAATTGCTTTGTAAGGAGTTGTCGGACATGCAAACTCACAATGTCCGCAGCCAATACAAATATCATTATTTGTCTCCGGGATTACCAGGTTCCCTTCATAAGGGACCATATATACTGCTTTTGTAGGACAGGCTTCAGAGCATGCGCCGCAGGCTGTCTTTTCTGTTTTTACAATACAATTATCCTTTATGAAGTATGCTTTCCCGATCCGGGTCAGGTGCCTGGCTTCAAGTACCAGCGGATGAAGTGCATTAGTAGGGCATATCTCTGTACAAACTGTACAATTATAGGTACAAAAGCTTTTATGATAATTCATAACGGGCTGCATCATTCCTTTTACACCGTATTGAAAAAGAGCTGGTTGCAGCACATTATTAGGACAGGCAGTTATACAAAGTGAACAGGCTGTGCAAAATGTATTGAAATTCCTGATAGAGTTTCCGCCCGGAGGACATACCGGACATGTCCTCTCCTCCTTAACTGTTGAAGCTTTTATCGGTACCGGAGTTTTTTTATCCTGACTTCGTGCTGTGTAGGGAAGTCCAAAAAGTATTGCCAGGGATCCGGCAATGAATTTCCGCTTCTTCATGTCCGTTTTATGAACCTTCCTTTTCAAGCTAATAAAGCCATATGATATTGCTTTATCGGGACATATCTTTATACAATTAAAACAGTCGACACACCTGCTTACATCAACATGGTTTTTAAGAAAATCTATACACGACGACTTACATCCCACAGAGCAGAGGCCGCACCGTGAACATTTGCTATCGTCTATTTTTATCCTGAAGAGTGATACTTTAGACAGAAGTCCAAGCAAAGTACCTACTGGACATATCATATTACAGTAAAGACGTCCCCTGGTTAGTGAAAGCAAACCCACCAGTATAAAAAATCCTGCAGGGATCGAATATGCAGCCAGATGGAATCCTTTGATATCCAAATGACTAAGTGTATAAACATCGAATTTACCAAGTATATCTGCAATAAAATTATTCAGAAGAATGACTACAGGCTTGGCAAAATAGGTCATGAATCTGCCAAATATGCTGTATGGATCGAGTAAGGTAAGAAGGTAAACTCCCCATACTATTGTGACGGTCAGTGTTATAATCAGGAGCGAATACCTTATTATAGTAAAGGGTTTCTTATATCCGAATCTTCTGAACTTTTTCTTAATACGACCGCCAATCCTGCTGAAAATATCCTGCCCAATACCAAGTGGACACAGGAAGGAACAATATGTTCTCCCGGTGAGTACAGTAAGGATAAGGACAGCTGCAAAACCTGCCGAAGCGAGTGTTCCAAGATTATAATACTTTAAAACAGATGGAATAAACTGTAGTGAAAGAAGTATATTGATATATTTTGCCGGAATTAGATATGTAAAATCAGCAAATACGATGAAGAAGCAGATGAAGATTATTGCTGAAAAGAGAATACGGAATCTTCTTAAAAACGGTGATCTCATCAGCAGTTACATTTTAATTCTTCTTATATTGAGAGATCCGAGATTCATATTACCCACACCAAGCTTGCGGGCCATCGGAATATATTCAATCTTTTCAGTTTGTAAGTTGAGCATCTTTGAAGCTGCTGTATCTCCTGCGACCCAGTCAGTTGTGATTATCAGGGATCGCATCTGAACCACGTCCTCCCTGGAAATACCCTGAGGACCATTTTTTACCATAACATTATAGCAATCAATAATATGCAAATCAGGTTTCTTCTCAAATAAAGCATAATCCGCAATGCACTGATTGAGATCATTAGAATGCCAGTAACCTCTGTCCCAAACAACTCCCATCATATTTTTGAGAGCGCCAGTCATTCTTGTTGAGCTATGATGCTTAAGGATCGGTATATTAAGAAATACATCTGTTTCAAGGAGAAGCTCATGTACTTTTGCGCTTTTAAGCCTTATTCCTCCCGGTATCTCTATTTCCTGATAGTATTTTTCCGAATCTCCCGAAACAACCTTTGCACCTGCATCTTTTGCTGCTCTTTCAATTCCCGAGTTTTTATAACAGTTGATCCAGTTATCACATGTATGGTCAAATACATAGACCTCTTTTGCTCCTGCTCTGAAACATTGCTCAATAATTCTTTTTAACAGCAGAGGATTAGTAGTTGCTGCCAGCTCGGGGATAACATCCCACCCGATGTTTGGTTTGACTAGTACTTTCTGTCCTTTCTGAATAAAGGTACCCAGACCGCCAAGCTCCTGAATGCCAATATCAAACATTGCATCAGGATTACCTCCCATAACTGCAACCATATCATATTTAACTCTTTCTCCCGTATTTGCCCACAATTTTCCATGACGCCCGAAACTTATTGCGGCTCCTGCAGCCAGCCCTGCTCCTGTTGATTTTTTAAGAAAATCCCTTCTTTTCATTAGCTCCGTTATCTTTTTCTTAAGGTAAAATCATAATAAGTACCGAAAAATACAACTTTTTTTTATTAATCTGTGATGAAAATGGAAAACTACCGGGACATATTACTGCTTTTATTTTTAATCATGTGGAATTGCAATGAACTTAAGTTAAATAGTATCTTAGCATTAAGAAACCAGTAAATTTATATTTTTTGAATGCTAAACAAAGCTGAATATTAATTGTCTTATATAAATAAACTTTCTTTGGAATGAAAATACTTTGTTATGATTGTTTTTCAGGTATAAGCGGTGACATGAATCTTGGTGCGATGATAGACCTTGGCATAAAGAAATCTTTCCTTGTCAGGGAGTTGAACAAACTTAATCTGAAAGGCTGGAAACTTGTTGCTGAAAAAGACCAGAGACACGGGATAAGTGGCACAAAAGTAACTGTAATACAGACAAAACCCGAAAAATCACACAGGTATCTTACTGAAATTGAAAAGATCATAAATAACTCAGGACTAGACGATAAAATAAAAGAGCTGAGCAAAAAAATATTTATGAAACTGGCTGTTGCCGAGGCAACGGTTCATGAAATCCCAATCGAAAAAGTCCATTTTCACGAAGTCGGAGCTCTGGATTCAATCATTGATATTGTGGGTGCTGCAATATGTTATAATGCCCTTAATGTTAATACTGTAATGGTTTCCACGGTTGAGCTTGGCAGCGGTTTTGTAAAATGCAGCCACGGCAGACTGCCCGTTCCGGCTCCGGCAACTACCGAAATATTGAAAGGGATACCTGTCAGAAAAGGAGGAGTAGATTTTGAGGCAACAACTCCAACGGGAGCTTCAATTTTAGCGGCTCTCGGAACATATTTTAATGCCCTGCCGTCATTTACAATACAAAAGACGGGATATGGTATCGGTCAAAAGGATCATCCTGACGTTCCCAATATGCTCAGGGTATTTCTTGGGGAAACAAGTGACTATCAACCGGGTCATAATGCTCTCCAGTTAGAGTGCAATATTGATGACATGAATCCTGAATTCTTTGAATATATTTCAGAAAAGCTATTTAATGCAGGTGCTTCTGATGTTTTTATTTCAAATATTATCATGAAAAAAGGCCGACCCGGTAATATGCTGAATATCATTTGTGAGAAAGGCTTTGAAGATACTATAAAAGAGATCATTTTCAGGGAATCCACCACTACAGGCATCAGGAGTTTCTCTTTCAGAAAAGATACGCTTGTAAGAAAATTTATTAAAACCAGGACAGTTTATGGTGATGTGACTATTAAACGCTCATTTTATAAGGGAAATGAAGTATCCTGCAAGCCTGAATTTGATGAATGCAGGGAAATAGCAACAAAAAAGGGGATACCGGTAAAAAAAGTGTATGATGATATTATGGCACAATTTTTTACCAGACGGCAGGTGACAGGCGCAAGGCAAAAGACGAAAGTCGAAGCCCCGCTTTGCGGGATAAACTCCGCGAAGACCCAGAGCGAAGCGTGGGGGAAAAAGTCGAAGCGAAGCGAAGACCCAGAGCGAAGCGTGGGGGAAAAAAGAAAAAGGTAAAAGTTAAAAGTATTATGCAAGATAAGTCAATAAAATTAGATTCAATATTAAGAGGTCTGAATTCATTTGTTATTGCCTTTTCAGGCGGTGTCGACAGTTCATTTCTGGCATACAGGGCGAAATCCCTGGGCCTTAAAAGGTTCATGGCTGTTACTATCAGAACACTATATGTCCCTGCCAGAGAGATCAGTGATGCGGTCGACTTCATGAAGGCACATGGGATTGACCATCAGATAATCGCCCTGGAATTCCCTGAGAACATGAGGCATAATCCTATAGAAAGGTGTTATTTATGCAAAAAAATCCTTTTCACTGAAGTAGTAAATTACGCCAGGAGAAATGAATTTAAATTTGTGCTTGACGGGACGAATGCAGATGATTCCGTGGATTTCAGACCGGGCCTAAGGGCAATTAACGAGTTGAATGTCAGGAGTCCTCTTGCAGAAGCAGGGCTTACAAAAAGTGATATAAGGGAACTGGCAAAGAAAGCAGGATTGCCAATATGGGATAAACCGGCTATGGCGTGCCTTCTGACACGCATACCCTATAATAAAAGGGTTACCGACGAGATGCTTCAAATGATTGATAAAGCTGAGAATCTCCTCTTTGAGAAAGGTTACCCGGGAGCACGGGTAAGAGTGCATGGCGATGTAGCAAGAATCGAGTGTCTTCCGGGATATGTTGACAGGATTTTTAAT
>CAZHRV010000151.1:0-1805 GCA_964535035.1 uncultured Rikenellaceae bacterium | reverse complement strand
AGATGGAGTGGAAACATCTTCAACAAGTGTCGATTCTACAATATCCGAAAGGCTACCCATAATTATTACCCTCCAGGGCGACTTCCATGGTAATGTAATGGTTGGCTGCGATTCTCCAAGCCCATTACCGTCTCTTTGATCGGGGAATGTGATTTTATATTGTGATTTTTCTATTAGATTACTCAGTTTTGAACCACAATAGTTCCTGTCAACATCGGCTTCATGAATAAGGTACCAGCAATTATTATCGGGCGAATTAAAAAGTGCCGGGTAGCACCAGCTTTGTTGTGTGTTATCGTCGTTCATGGTGCTGTAAAGACCTTCGTTTGCGGTATTCCATTTTTCCAGCCACCTTTTAGTACCAGTTGAAATAGTATATGAGGTGATTTCATCTTTCACCACAAACGAGCCTTCCTTATCAGGGAATTCATAACGGAATGCAACACCATCATTATATGCCCGGACAATCAGGTTTATTTTTGATTTATCAGGATTCTCGAAATATAAAATTAATTCATTTGCAGAGTTTTTGCAAACTGAGCGTTTCCCATGCAATAAGGTGTATTGTTCGTTAATAAACAATGGTTTTCCTGTTTTCAGAAATTTAAGGACTTTCAAAAAATCCTGATCACTTCGTGAAATTCCTAAATCTATCCTGGGAATAACTTCGGAAATTTTGCCGTTATCTGAATAATTAACCTGCAAATACCAATTACCGGTATCGTCATTTTGTTCGCAAAATATGGCTGCATTAATTTTTGCATTTGGTGACTGAACTGTTGCTTTCTGAGAAAATGCCGGTAATGTAACAAAGGCAAAGAGAACAGTAATAAAACCTTGCTTCATAATTTTATATTTAAGTTTCTGATTTTAATTAATTCTTAAAGGTATGTTATATTTTATAAGCAATGAAATACCAGAATTAAATAATAACCCACCAACATATTGTTAATGTATACTTATAGTTTAACCACGACTTTTTTCCCCGAATAATCAATTTCTTTATCATAATTTTTAACGACTTCCATTCCGGCGCCCTTATTTTTTGTTACGCGTACAATATTAAATTTGCGATCTGTAAGCATACCAGGGAACGAACCTTTACAGTCACTGATAGTCAATTCCTTTCTGGCATCGTTCCAGGAGAATGAAATTGTTGAATAGATACCTTTCTCGTAGTCATAATTGTCGTTTTCATCTTCATAAAGGGTGAACTCGCTGTTGGCACCTTCATACACTCGGATTTCAAGGTTATCCCATTTCTTCTCAGTAGCGTATTGCACTTTTGGTCCTAAAGGTATTATTGATCCGGCCTTGACGAATAGTGGAATAATATCAAATGGGGCTTCTTTATTTACTTTTTGTCCTCCGGTATATTTGTCACCGGTCCAGAAATCAATCCAATCTGCTCCTTTAGGGAGGTAAAGCTCTCTTGATTTTATCGTAGTGAAATCCTCCTCAGTATCCTTAGAATACATAGGACTGGTTACAGGGCAGACCAGCAGTGATTTGCCAAACATATACTGGTCATTGATGTCAAGAGCCTGCTTATCTTCCGGGAAATCCATGACAAGGGCTCTCATCATCGTCGACTGATTGGCAGTAACATCCCATGAAATTGAATAAATGTATGGCAGCAGGCTATATCGCAGGTTTATGGCCTTGTCGATCGCATCATAGATCTTATCGCCCTTTTTGCCAAACTGATAAATTTCCCGTGGAGCATCAGTACCATGCGAACGCATCATCGGGCAGAAAGCCCCGAACTGCATCCAGCGGGCATATAGTTCGCGATATCCGGCATC
>CAZHRV010000150.1:0-3626 GCA_964535035.1 uncultured Rikenellaceae bacterium | reverse complement strand
GATGAACTGGTGAAAAACGGAATAACAGATTATATTTCGCTGTGTCGTCCTCTCATCCGGGAACCTGACCTGATAAAGAAATGGAAATCAGGCAATCTGAAAACATCTGATTGCATTTCCGACAGTGCATGCTTTCAGCCTGGAATTGAAGGCAAGGGAGTGCATTGTGTGCATGTGAAATAAAGCCAGAAGACAGAAGTCGGAAGCCTGAAGAAAAAACTACTGACTTCGGTCTTCGGACTTCAAACTTGAAATATGGATACCAAACCAACATACGAGGAACTTAAAGCCAGGTGCGACGATTTACAAGCACAGATCATCCGCTTCCTGAAAGTTGAACAGGACCTTGTTGATGCGAGAAGCAAACTTGACCGTGATCTTTCCCGCTTCAAATCAATACAGGCCTATAGCCAGAGAGTTCTCGGTGCTGAAAGTATAGAAGAGTTTGCAACTATTACGGTTGAATCGGTGGTTGAAACCTTTGAAGTGGAATGCAGCGTCTTTTTTATGTATGATAAGGATGAGGAAATGCTCAAGCTTCAGTCATATTTTGGATTTGATGATGAAAGCCACGAAAGTTGCCAAATAGAAAATGAATGGATATCTTCAAAAGGTTTCCTGAAAAATGGGAAAGTTATTATTGAACAGGTTGATCCCGGTTCCAAACCGTTCGGGGAAACCGGATTATATAAGGTAATTTTATCACCCTATTATAATGAGGATGGTATTTTTCATGGTGTGCTTATAGGAGGAGTATCCAATTCAAAAAGAGCATATTATGATGAGATCACCGACCAGCTCACACCCTCCTTTATGGTCTTTACTCAGCAGATGAGTGCCATGCTTCAGAACTTTGAGGCCAAGAAATTTCTTGATAGTAAGGTCCGGGAACGGACAGAACAGGTCACAAAGCAGAAGGAGGAGATAGAGACTATTAATGAGGAGCTTACACGGCAGAAAAATGAACTGCAAAAAACCCTGGATAACCTTAAACAGGCACAGACACAGCTGGTTCAATCGGAGAAGATGGCTTCACTTGGTCAACTGGTTGCGGGAATAGCACATGAGATAAACAATCCGGTGAATTTCATAAGTGCAGGAGTGGAGTCACTGTCAATGAACCTTGAAGAGATAGGCCAGGTGCTGGAAAGATACAATAGAATTACAGCCAACAATGTAAAGGAAAAACTGAAGGAGATTAATGAACTTAAACAAAACATTGAATATAAGGAAGCTATCAGGGAAATCAATAAACTGATAGACAGCATAAAAAATGGTGTTAACAGAACTACTGAAATTGTGAGAGGTCTCCGCACATTCTCACGTCTCGATGAAGATGTACTGAAAACTACGGATATCCATGAAGGGATCAACTCTACTCTTATTTTGCTGCACAACAAGTATAAAAATCGTATTGAGATTATTAAGAAATACAAAAAGATTCCGCTTATTGAATGTTTCCCGGGTCAGGTAAACCAGGTTTTCATGAATATCCTTTCAAATGCAATTGACGCAATTGAAGGAAATGGGACAATTACTATATGTACATCCCTGTCAGGGGAAAATGTCCGAATTAGTATAAGGGATACCGGGAATGGAATTCAGAAAAATCTGAGGGAAAAGATATTTGATCCGTTTTTTACAACCAAGGAAGTCGGAAAAGGAACCGGACTGGGTCTTTCAATCACACAGAGTATTATTGAAAAGCATAAAGGTAAAATAGAGGTTAAAAGTGAACCCGGCAATGGGACAGAATTCATTATTTTACTTCCTGTAAATCAATCTGATAAATAAAATAGAAAATGAATAAAACATTACCGCCAATTTTGTATGTCGATGATGAGGAAGATAATCTGGTAGTCTTTAATTCTACTTTCAGACGTGATTATGAAGTACATCTGGCTTTATCTGGTAAAGAGGGATTAGAGATCATGAAAAAAATCCCCATACAATTAATTATTACGGACCAGCGTATGCCTGAAATGACAGGAATTCAATTCCTTGAAAAAGTGATACCAGAATATCCCAATTGTATCAGGATGATTTTAACAGGTTTCAGTGATATTGAAGCAATCATCCTGGCTATAAATACTGGCCGGGTATACCGCTACATAACCAAACCATGGAATAAAAATGAGTTGAAATTAAATATAGATAAAGGACTGGAAACTTATAAGTTAAAGGAGCAAAACAAGAAACTCATTGAAGATCTGAAGGAAGCAAACATGACACTTGAACAGAAGGTCATTGAACGTACACATAAAATTGAGTTCCAGAACGAGGAAATTACGGCCAGCATTCAATATGCCAGCAGAATCCAGAGAGCATTATTGCCACCTGAAAAAGAATTTATCAAATTACTACCATCATATTTCATTTTAAGTAAACCAAAGGATATAGTAAGTGGCGATTATTACTGGTTGACACAAAAAGACGATAAAATAATAGTTGCCGTAGCGGATTGTACCGGACATGGAGTTCCGGGGGCATTTATGAGCATCCTTGGATTATCATTTCTAAATGAAATTGTTAATAAGACTGTAATAATAAGGCCAAATGAAATACTTAATCAACTCCGTGGTCAGATTATTAAGTCATTACATCAGACAGGAAGAAAAGATGAAGCAAAAGATGGACTGGAAATAGCTTTATGTGTCATCGATTTCGATAGAAAAAAACTGCAATATTCAGGAGCTTTTCGTCCTTTACTGCTTATTCGAAAAAATGTATTAAAAGAGTATAAAGGCGATCCAATGCCAATAGGTTTTTATGAATACGATGATCAATCTTTTAGTATTACTGAAGTGCAGTATATGGAAGATGATTTAATCTACTTATATTCTGACGGATACATAGACCAATTAGGAGGTAATGACAGGAAGACTTTTAAATCAGAAAACTTTAAGAAACTTTTAACAGACATTCATAAACTTCCAATGCAGGACCAGAAAAAAATTCTGGAAAAGAAATTTGAAGAATGGAAAGGCAAAAATGATCAGATTGATGATATAATGATCCTTGGAATTAAAATGTAAATATTAGGCAACAATAATTACCTATTTCCAATATTTTTCTTATATGTATCAGTCTATTTCCTTGGATGCAAATTCAAAAGGAAGTTTGGCAATCTTCGACATTTCCTGCCCGACCTGCATCATGTCCAGGTCATCTTTATCATAATGCCATTTTATGGAAAGGTTCATGCCTTTGGATCTGACATCGCCTATCTGCTTGCAAAAATCAAGAATATACTTGGCCGATGATGAATTGAAATATTCAAAATCGAAGTTAAAAATAACCGGATCTTTCATCTCCTGGCTCCTGTTGAGATATAAAGTGTAATCATCAAACCACTTCAGTATTTCCAGGTAGAAAGAGGCAACATCAGGGGGTCTTGATTCACCGGAAATCTCAAACCTGTTATTTTCCGGGTCAAAAATCACCTTTGGTGAATTTACAGTAGGGTCAATAACTAACTTTCTCATTGTATATTTTTTTACGGATATTTTTAATTCAAAAAATAACTGGTCATCGTTAATTTCAGTCAAGGAATAATCAATTCTGTTTCTCGATTTCAATTTCATAAATATGAATCCGAGCCCGGCTCCTGCTCCGTTATCACTTAT
>CAZHRV010000149.1:0-9658 GCA_964535035.1 uncultured Rikenellaceae bacterium | reverse complement strand
AAAAGAAAGATTGTCCCAGAGCTTCAAGTATCACCTTGGGTGTAAGTTTGCTGATATCGGGATGAAAAAGGAATTGCAGACCTGCTTTAGCACCCGGGAGTGTAAGAGACCTGACACATAAAAGAAGAAGCAGGATAAAGAGAAATGGCATCATCACCTTGGTATATTTTTCAATACCCTCCCTGACACCTGAAATGATTATGGCTCCCGTAAATCCCATAAATATCAAAAACCATAAAAGAGGGCGGAAAGAACCCTTCAGGAAGCTGTCAAACATATCGGTAAGTTCAGCATTGTTTTTTCCCGCCAGGTTGCCTGTGATCGACTGGTAAAAATATTCGAGTGTCCAGCCGGCAACTGTTGTATAAAAAGCAAGTATCATGAAGGCAGCTGCAACACCCATAAGTCCGATAAGGAACCATGGTTTCCCCGGAGCAAGCGCCTTGAATGCACCGTAAGGATTCCTCTGGGCCGCCCGTCCAATTATAAATTCTGATGTCATTACAGGGATGCCTATGGCTACTATACATATCAGATAAACCAGTAAAAATGCTCCTCCCCCGTTTTCGCCCGCTACATAAGGAAATCTCCAGATATTGCCAAGACCTATTGCCGAACCTGCAACTGCTGCTACTACTGCAAACCTGCCTGAAAAACTGTCCCTTACAGTGGTTGACTGATCATCCATATTAATAATTATTTATATCTGGTTCCCAATGCTGATAATTGCTTTTATATTTGTAGAAACCGGCACGCAAGATAATAAACGAAATCTACTCCCGACAACCGGTGATTATAAATATTTTTTAAACACTTCACAGATGGTAAAAATTATTGTTTCTCTCCTTACTCTTTTTTATGTCGCAGGGAATGAGAGCCAGTGGTCAGATTAAAATAATTGCCCACTGCGGAGCATCATTCCTTGCCCTTGAAAATACAGTTGCTACAGCAGTGTTAGCATGGGGAAATAGTGCCGATGCCGTGGAATGCGATATATGGCTGAGAAGGATCTTATCTCAGGACTTATCGGATTTCACTTCAAGGGTTTCTGCTCATTTTAAAACTACCGGCACCTTTTTCAATAATCCGCCCTATTGTGAACTTAAGATGTGGAATAAAAAAAATAATGCCTCGATTATAGTAACTACAGATATGAACTTAAAATAATTCAGAATAATCTACTATGAAAAAGATCATTTCACGCCGCAGGTTTGTAAATAAGACAATAGGTATGGGAGCAGGTGCACTTGTTCTTCCCGCTCTTACCGGGTTTTCTTACCAGGAGAGAGGGAAAGGCTTAAGACCGCTCATCATTACGAGTCATACAAATGAGACAGGCCAGAGAGCCATGGAAACAGGATGGGAGATCCTGAAAAACGGAGGTTCCTCAGTTGATGCTGTTGAAAAGGCAGCCAATGTTATTGAGATCGATCCTGAGGATACCAGTGTGGGGTATGGTGGATTGCCAAATGAAAGAGGTGTGGTTCAGCTTGATGCTTCATTTATGGATGGTAAAACATATTCAGCCGGAGCAGTTGCCTCGCTCGAGAACATAAAAACACCTGCATCAGTAGCTAAACTCGTGATGCAACATACTGATCATGTGCTTCTTGTCGGGACCGGTGCCCTGGAATTCGCAAAAGCCTGGGGTTTTAAAGAAGAGAACCTGCTCACCGAAAAAGCCCGTAAAATATGGCTTCGCTGGAAAGAAATGCTGAACCCTTCAGATGACTGGGGTGCACCGGAACACCTCATGAACCTCGAGAAAAAAGAATCTTACTGGCTCGATTTTCCCGATATTGAGCATCACTATGGTACTACTAACGTACTCGCGATTGACATAAACGGAGATATTGCAGGCTGTACAACCACCAGCGGACTGAGCTTCAAACTTAACGGACGTGTAGGTGACTCGCCCATAATAGGAGCCGGGCTCTATGTTGACAATGAGGTTGGAGCGGCAGGTGCAACTGGCCGCGGTGAAGACGTGATAAAATCGTGTGCGTCATATTATATCGTCCTCAGGATGAGGGCGGGACGTACACCTCAGCAGGCCTGTGAAGATGCTCTACAAATGATTGTCGACAGGTATAATAAGGTTAATCCCAACTTTTATCCTAGTGAGAGATTCGTAGCTATAAACAAATACGGGGAAACAGGCTGTGCCACAATGAAGGGCAACCGAATTCCGCAGATATCAGTCAGAACTGAGAAAGGATACTCAAAGTATGATGGAATTGTGGCATTTCAGGGAAAATAGGCTCAGGGCTCAGGACAGAATCACGAATGTCATCAACAGAAACCCGGAAGAAAGATTTGAGAGTTTCTTATGGTTATTCCTGTTCAGAAAATAGCAGATCAGAAAAATACCTTGAGATATTCCGGGCAAAATTACCAATGCAAAAGTATCGAAGCGGGCTTCGAAACGGATAATGCTATTTGCAAAAGTAATAAAATTGTAAAATAATCATTTATTATTGCAGCATATCAACATTTTATACGTATTTATATATTACTAATGCTCATTTAAAACTCAAACCATGAAAAAGATCTTTCTACACACTCCGGGGGCATTACTTATTTTATTTGTTTTGCAGATAAATTTTGCTTCTGCCCAGAATAATCCGGTAATAAATGATTCTATCTATTCAAATGCTTTAAAAGAATGGCGGTCAATTAAGATCATCCTGCCTGAAAATTACCAGACCGAATTGTCTGAAGAATTTGAAGTTATATATCTAACTGACGGTGAATGGGTTGTAAATTTATTTCCATTTATATACAGATTTGCAAAAGATGAAGAATATGTTCCATCCGCAATTATTGTTGCTCTTCCGAATACCTATATAAATGGAGCAAATCAGCGTGACAGGGATTTCTTACCTGTACATGTTCCAAGTCCGGCAATATCCGGAGGCGCTGATAAATTTCTGGCATTTCTTAAAAATGAATTGATTCCTTATATCGACAAGGCCTACAGGACTAACGGGACTAACTCATTATACGGACACTCCTATGGAGGCGTATTTGTTATGTATACCATATTTACTGAACCTCAATTATTTAATACATATTATGCTACAGATCCTCCGCTTATGTGGAATAATGATTTTGTTATCAGACTGGCTTCCGGAAAGCTGCAAGAGCTTCCTCCGGATAAAGTGCTATGGATTGCCGGCATAGAATCAACTTATAAAAATCAGGGAATCGATCGTATGGATTCTGTGTTGAAGCTTAAAGCATCGCAAAGCCTCAGGTGGAAAACAGCAACCTTCCCGAACGAAAAACATAATTCAGTAAGATTAAAAGCAATGTATGACGGAATTAAATATTCATATTCAGGTTATCCGGGTAGCTCAATCACTTTTCATCCGATGAACGGGATTATATTAAAAGATAAACCTGCTACCATCTATTTATCAAATACTTCCCTTGATCTCAGGTATGAAATGGATGGAACTGAACCTGACAAAACATCTCCGAAAGCCGGTTCAACACTTATCCTGACGGGTCCCGCTCAACTGGTGTTCAAATCATTCTCCACAAGCGGTAAATATGATGTGACAGCTAAAGGTAATTTTGAACCGGGAGAAACATTACCATCATTGTCCAAACCAAAAAAGATTGAAAGCGGAGGATTTAAATATTCATTTTATGAAGGAACATGGGATAAAATGCCGGATTTTAAGAAACTTAAACCATCACTGACCGGGATTACCGACAGCCTGTTCAGTCTTAAGAAACTTACTGCAAAAGTCGATTTTGCCTGCCTTTTTGAGGGTTATGTCGAGATCACAGAAGATGGATACTATCTCTGGGCTATCGGATCCAGCGACGGATCCAGATTCTGGCTGGGCAATAAATTAATTATCGATAATGATGGAATTCACATGGATGAGAGTTTTAAATCATATTTAATCCCTCTTGAAAAAGGATTCTACCCTGTCCGGCTTGAGTATTTCCAGAAAGATGAAAACCATGATCTCCAGTTTATTTACCTGGTTCCGGGCACCGATGAACCACGTTCTGTTCCTTTAGAATATCAGTATCATAATAACTGATACCTGTAAGTATACAAAGAATGCAACCTGTGTGAAATTGCAATTCTTTTATATTGTATTTATTTTGCCTTATGATTGGCGAAAGGTGGACGATAACATTTTTTTCGTTGTTTCATTTGGATATTTTCCTTTAAGCGCGGATTTGCTTTCGCAGAGTTCGTAATATTAAAGCAGGATTTGCTTTCAGTTTGTATCTTTGATAGATTGAGCACAATATACCGGTCGTTAAGTTGCTTAATATGTGCTCATTAATATCAGATGCGGAAAAATAATAAATATGTTCATTGAAGCTTCGGACAATTTTATCCGGGGCTTTTCTTATTCCTGAGTTCACAGCAGCCTCGTTATAGCCTTAAAGCCTTTCAAAGGAAAAGCATCTGTCGGGCATAAGAAATTATTTATGTGTATGAAGCCTTGTATGAGGCATAAGAGGTAAAGGAGGTGCAGAGCCTCTCCTGACTGTAACTCCGGACTGTTAAAAGCCCCGTTAGGGGCGGAATAAAATTCATGATTAATAAATAGTCCCTGTTTTAAATGAATTTCATAAATTTGACAAAATGGAATAATTATGTCTCAATCTTATGTGCAATTCTACACCCACATTGTCTTTCATACAAAAAACAATGAAAAATTCATCCGGGAAGATATCGAGGATGAACTGTATTCCTACCTGGGTGGAATACTCAGGAATAATAAATCAATCCCGCTACAGATAGGCGGGACATATGATCATGTACACATGTTGTGTACACTGCCAAAAACGATGACACCGGCAGATCTTGTAGAGGAGGTAAAGAAAAGTTCTTCAAAATGGATTAAAACCAAAGGTCACCCGTACAGGAAATTCTACTGGCAGGATGGTTATGGAGGATTTTCTGTCGGCTGGTCGCAGGTGGAAATAGTGAAAAAATATATCCGAAATCAGAAACAGCATCACAGAAAGGTTCAGTTTATTGATGAATATAAAAACCTTCTTGATGAGTATGGAATATCTTATGAAGACAGGTATCTCTGATTAGTCTTTATTTCGCCCCTACGGGGCTTTTAAGAGTGAGGTACTGGTTCTTAAGCAGGGCGTTGCCCTGCCTGATACTATTTCAGGCTTACGGCCTTACTATTTTCAACCTGTCATTCAGCCCCGTAGGGGCGTAATACTCTGTAGAGAGCCTAAGGCCTTGATGGTAGATTACTACTTCAGCTTGATGCTCTTATCGTACAAAACCTGCCAGTCGTCTGTTTCCGGGATGGTTATTGTTTTGTCGGTTGCCTTTCTTTCCAGCTTTTTGATAACATATGAGTTATCTCTTCTACTATCACCTTTTGTAGTTTCAAAATAATCGACCCATGCTATAAAATAAGTTACTTTATGAGGAGCCACGTCATCTGTAATAATGAATCCTACATCTTCATCCCTTAAAGTATAGTTATTATGATGTTCTTCCAATACATCAACATAATATTTACCATCATCGAGATATGAGAAAACAACTTGTCCGTTCTGAGCAGTAAATCCTTCAGCAACAAGATTCTCCTGATCATCCCATGATGTTAAATCTGGATATAAGAATACACTAGCATTACTTACAGGATATTCATTGTAATATTCAAGAACTTCTATCACAAGTAGTGTCGGGATCTTCACGTCAATAGTAATAGAAGCTTGATCTGAAAGACCGGCTTTTGAAAAAGCTGTAAGCACTACCTCAAAAGTACCGGTTACATCATAATAATGTACCGGTTCTGCTTCGGATGAAACATAGCCGTCGCCAAAATCCCATTCAAACCTGTTTGCATTGTGTGAATCATTGGTAAAAACCACCTTCTGCCCTACTTCCGGTTCAACAGTGTCGGTAAAGAAGTGTGCATCGGGTGTTTTTTCGCAGGAAAAAAGGATAAAAGGAAGAACCAGAGAAAAATAGAATATCTTTTTAATCCGCGAATTCTCTTTTATAGTACAAATTGGTTTCATAGTCATAAGTATTAGTGTTCATTAAAACAAAATCAAAATGTGTGCCATAATTTTGGGCGTATCGCTTTCAAAATATTAATTATCTTTGCACTCCTGTTAAAAGAGGCTTCAGAATGATAAAAATAACATTTCCTGACGGATCGGCAAAGGAATATAAAAACGGGATAACCAGTCTCGAAATTGCCGAACAGATAAGTCCCGGACTTGCTGCGGAGGTTTATTCTGCCACAGTAAGCGGTGAGATTTGGGATCTTACACGTCCGATAAGCAGTGATGCCACCCTGAAGCTTCACAAATGGGAAGATGAGCAGGCAAAACATGCATTCTGGCACTCATCGGCTCATCTTATGGCAGGAGCCCTTGAATCTCTTTATCCGGGTATTAAGTTTGGTATAGGCCCGGCTATTGAAATGGGATTCTATTATGATGTTGATCCGGGCGACGGAAAGATCATCACTGACAGCGACCTTAAGGCTATTGAGGATAAAATGAAGGAGATGGCTTCAGAAAACCTGGTTTTTACAAGAAGGGAGGTAACTAAAAAAGAGGCGCTCGACCTTTTCAAAAGTAAGGGTGATGAATACAAAACCGAACTTATAAGTGAGCTTGAGGATGGTACCATTTCTCTTTATACACATGGTAATTTCACCGATCTGTGCCGCGGTCCCCACCTTCCGTCAACAGAACCTGTCAAAGCCATTAAGTTAACCAGTGTGGCAGGGGCATACTGGCGTGGAGATGAAAAACGCCGGATGCTGACAAGGATATACGGGATAACATTCCCAAAGCAGAAGATGCTTGATGAATACCTGGTGTTTGTTGAAGAGGCAAAAAGAAGGGACCATCGACGTATTGGAAGGGAGCAGGAGCTCTTTGCTTTCTCGCCAAAAGTAGGGATGGGACTTCCGCTTTGGCTTCCCAGGGGATCAGATATCAGGCAGAACCTGATAGACTTCCTGACCACAGTACTGAGAAAAAGAGGTTACAGGATCGTAACAACTCCACATATCGGAAATGTGGAACTTTATAAAACATCGGGCCATTTTGAAAAGTACAGGACCAGCTCATTTCAGCCCATTTCAACACCCCAGGAGGGAGAACAGTTCATGCTGAAACCAATGAACTGTCCTCATCACTGTGAAATATATAATGCCACTCAACATTCGTATAAGGAGCTTCCATTCAGGATGGCCGAGTTTGGCACTGTTTACAGGTACGAACAGAGCGGCGAGCTTCACGGGCTGACAAGAGTAAGAAGCTTTACACAGGATGATGCACATCACTTTTGCAGACCCGATCAGCTCAGGGAGGAATTCAAAAGGATAATTGACCTTGTCCTTTATATTTTTAAGGTATTGAATTTCAATGATTTCACAGCCCAGATATCATTAAGGGATCCTGATGACAAGGAGAAATATATCGGTTCGGATGAAAACTGGGAGAAAGCTGAACAGGATATTATTGCCGCAGCATCTGAGAAAAAACTACAGACTACAGTTGTTAAGGGTGAAGCTGCATTTTATGGTCCCAAACTCGATTTCATGGTTAAGGATGCTATCGGCAGGAACTGGCAGCTGGGAACAATCCAGGTTGATTATAATCTCCCGGAGAGATTTGATCTCACTTATATCGGCAGTGATAACCAGAAACACAGGCCGGTAATGATACACCGGGCTATTTTTGGTTCGCTCGAAAGGTTCGTAGCTGTACTAATTGAAAACAATGCAGGAAAATTCCCTCTCTGGCTTGCGCCCGAGAAAGCAGTCATTCTGCCTATCAGTGAAAAATATAACGAATATGCAGTAAATGTTTTGGAAATTCTAAATAATTCCGATATTTGCACACTGATTGACGACAGGAGTGAAAAAATCGGTAAGAAGATCAGGGATAATGAATTAAAGAGGATCCCCTACCTTCTTATAATAGGTGAAAAAGAGGTTTTAAACGGAACTGTTTCAGTCAGGAAACAGGGTGAAGGTGATCAGGGCAGTATGAAAGTTGACGAATTTGTGAATTTAATTCATTCTGAGATAAATAAAGAGATCTCGTAATTATTTAAAAGAACAGATAAATTAGTATTAATAAAATAAGGAGGAAAGAGTTATAACCGTACCATTCAGAAGAAATCCCGGCAGGATCACCCAGCCGGCCCATAAAATAAACAACAGGATCACTGCTAAAGTGGTCAGGGTTGTAGGTGATGAAATTGAGACAGATGTGATGAGCATCCAGGAGGCCCTCAGACTGGCAGATACGATGGAGCTCGATCTTGTTGAAATTTCCCCGAATGCGGATCCACCTGTATGTAAAATAATTGATTACCAGAAGTTTCTCTATCAGCAAAAAAAGAAGCAGAAGGAGATAAAAGCCAAAGCAGCAAAGATTGTTGTGAAGGAGATAAGGTTTGGGCCAAATACTGATGATCACGATTATAACTTTAAGCTGCGCCATGCAATAAAATTTCTCGAAGACGGAGCCAAGGTAAGAGCATATGTCTTCTTCAAGGGACGGTCAATATTGTTCAAGGAACAGGGAGAGGTGCTGCTGCTGAGATTTGCAAACGACCTTGAGGAATACGGGAAGGTTGAGCAGCTTCCAAGGCTTGAAGGAAAACGCATGATAATCTCCTTATCATCTAAAAAGAAGAAGTGATTTTATAAATTTTGAATAAACAGAAATGCCAAAAATGAAGACAAACCCCGGTGCCAAAAAGAGATTTTCACTCACCGGAACAGGAAAGATCAAACGTAAACATGCATACATGAGTCACATCCTGACAAAGAAATCTACAAAACGCAAGAGGAACCTTGCTTATTTCGGACAGGTTGACAAAGCAGATAAGAAAAATGTAAAGCTTCTGCTTGCAAGTAAATAAGTGTTAACGTATTGAAAAACAAGTAAAAGAGTATTAACAGATTGTTCAGCATAAAAGAGCCCCGCACAGAGGGGACGCTGACATTCACAAGCAATGAGTTATGCCAAGATCAGTAAATGTAGTAGCATCAAGAGCAAGAAAAAAGAAAGTTCTTAAACAAACAAAAGGGAACTACCTTTCCAGAAAAAATGTATTCACCGTAGCAAAAAATACCCTCGATAAAGGGCTGGGCTATGCATACCGCGACAGGAAAAAGAAAAAAGGACAATTCAGGTCTCTTTGGATACAAAGAATAAATGCAGGTGTCCGTCAGTATGATATGAGCTACTCCGAATTTATCGGGAAGCTTGACAAAAAAGGTATCGCACTGAACAGGAAGACACTTGCCGACCTGGCAATGCAACACCCTGAGGCCTTCAAGGCCATAGTGGAAAAGGTCAAGTAAATTCTATCTCACCTTCATGAAAAACCTGTTGAACCTGATCTTCTTCAGCCCCGAGGCTTCCTTATCGATTGAGAGCCAGATGAACTTGGGTTTACCAATTATATGATCCTCCGGAACAAAACCCCAGTATCTCGAATCAAGCGAATTATGACGATTATCTCCCATCATGAAAAAATAGTCCATCCTGAATGTATAACTCGTTGTCGGTTCGCCATTAATATAGATTGTGCTGTCATCAACCCTGAGGTCATTATCTTCATAAACATCTATTATCCTTTCATAAAAGGGAAGATTTGATATATTGAGAT
>CAZHRV010000148.1:0-4366 GCA_964535035.1 uncultured Rikenellaceae bacterium | reverse complement strand
AAATGACCTGAAGCGAATTCAGGTTATAGCAATTGGCGCCTCCACAGGTGGCCCTATGGCCCTGCAGATAATCCTTTCCAGGTTACCTGAAGATTTACCGGTACCTGTTCTTATTGTCCAACATATTGCCAAAGGATTTGTTAAGGGATTCCATGAATGGTTATCGGTAACATCCGGCATTAAACTAAAGATCGCCAAAGACGGTGAAACCATTACAGCAGGCATCGGTTATATTGCTCCCGATAATTTTCACATGGGGGTGATCAGGGGAAATAAAATCAGTTTGAGCGATCAACCACCTGAAAACGGATTAAAACCTTCTGTCAGTTTCCTTTTCCGTTCTGTTGCAAAAACCTTTGGACCGAATGTTTTAGGAGTTCTGCTTACCGGAATGGGCAAAGATGGAGCTGAAGAGCTGAAAGTTATGAAAGAAAAGGGGGCTTTCACTTTAGTACAGAATAAAGAAAGTTCTGTTGTATTCGGTATGCCCGGTGAGGCTCTCAGCATCGGAGCTGCCGATCAGGCATTATCTCCGGAGAAAATCGCTGAAATTCTTTCAATATCAGGCTCAAAAAAATAAATTATGAGCAAAATAGTAAAAATACCAGCTGACGTCACGGAAATCCTGATTGTTGAAGACAGCCCCACACAGGCTGCCCAGATAAAATATCTGCTCGAAAGTCATCATTACAAAGCAAAGGTCACCCGGGATGGACAGCAAGCTCTGGTTTGGCTTTCCAAACATAAGCCATCACTGGTAATTTCGGATATCGTTATGCCTGAGATGAACGGATTTGAACTCTGTGAAAGAATTAAATCGAATGAACGTACTGAAGATATTCCCGTGATTTTATTGACCTCACTTTCCGATCCCGAAGAGGTAATTGAAGGACTTTCATGCGGGGCTGATAGTTTCATAACCAAACCATACGATAACGATTATCTTATTTCCAACATTAAGAGACTACTTTCAGAAAAAATCGTTCCGGAAGCTAAAAGAGATACAAAGAGTACAGAAATTAATTACGGTGGAAAAAAGAGATTAATCCGTACCGGAACGCAAAAAGTGATTAAACTGCTTCTCAATATTTATCAGGGGGCCATTCATCAGAATAATGAACTAATTCAGACCAGGGACGAATTGAGACTATTGAATGAAAGACTGGAAGACCTGGTTGAGGAGAGAACGAAGGAGCTTAAAAAGGATGAAGAAAAAATTCGTGCTTTCAATGCAGAACTGGAGCAACGTATACGTGAACGAACTGCTCAGCTCGATGCTGCCAACAAAGCTAAAAGTGAATTTCTTGCCAATATGAGCCACGAGATACGCACTCCTATGAATGCAGTATTAGGCTATGCTGAGCTGCTGGGTTCAATGCTTGAGGAAAAAACCCAGAGGGACTATCTTGAATCAATAAAATCAAGCGGCAGAAGCCTTCTTACACTGATTAACGATATACTTGATCTGTCCAAAATTGAAGCGGGAAAACTGGAATTGCAGTTTGAGTTTATGAATTCACAATCTTTCTTTTCAGAATTCGAACGGATCTTTTCATTAAGATTATCTGAAAAAGGACTGAAATTCATTCTCGATATTTCTTCAGGTACACCGGCAGGTATCTATATAGATGATGCCCGGCTGCGGCAGATCATTCTTAATCTAATCGGAAACGCAGTGAAATTCACCGAGAAGGGAAGCATCAGATTGAAAGTATATACTGAAAATCCGCAAATCATCAAATATTCTAAGAATAAAACTGAAGAATTCATAGATCTGATAATTGAGGTAAATGATACAGGTATTGGAATTTCCAAAGAGATGCAGGAAGAGATATTTAATCCTTTTGTACAGGGGCAGAGCCAGAGCGTAAAAAAATACGGCGGAACCGGTCTGGGTCTGGCAATTACCCAACGACTTGTACAACTTATGAACGGAACCATTGACCTTAAATCTGAATTGAATAAAGGAAGCTCATTCAGAATAAAGATTCCGGGAGTTTCTTATTTGAGGGATTTTGAGAAGAGATCAGAGGAAATTCTGCTTGATACTGAGGATATTGTCTTTGAAAAAGCGACAATCATTGTTGCCGACGATGTTGAGCATAACCGGAAATACCTGAAAGATGCCCTAAGCAAAACAAATATTAAAATAGTTGAAGCTGAAGATGGACTGAAGGCATTTAACCTGGCTAAAAAGATAGTGCCTGATCTTGTTATTACCGATATCCGGATGCCAATTCTTGATGGTTTTTCTTTATTGAACAAATTAAAAAGTGTTGATGCGCTGAAACATATTCCCGTAATCGCCTATTCTGCTTCAGTAATGAAAGCTCAAAGAGACCGGATCCGGGAAAGCGAATTCACCGGTTTGCTTATAAAGCCGGTTCAGGTCATGGAATTATACATTGAGCTTATGAATAATTTACCCTATAAATCATCCAAAGCTAATAAACGAGAACAATCAATTCCGGAATCAAACCTCTCGGAAAAAATATCTGATCTTCCCGGGTTAATTCATTCCCTTGATAACCGGTTTAAAGAAATCTGGATGACTTTTGGAATCAGGCAACCGATCGATGAAATCAGTGATTTTGGAAATCAATTAGAAAGGTTAGGTAAAGATCACAATTCATCAATTGTTATCAAATACGGGGAAGAACTGGTATGCGCTGCAGATAGTTTCAATATTGAGGCTATACTAAACCTTATCAGGAAATTCCCTGAAATTATTGAATTATTAAAAGGCACAATAATCAATGAGGTATGAAAATATGACTAACGTAGATTACTCCGGACCTGTCATCCTGTTAGTTGATGATAATCCCCAGAATCTTCAGGTTTTAGGTAAACTTTTGCAGGAAGAAAAATATAAAATCGAATTCGCCGTAAGTGGAGAAGCAGCTTTGGAATGGTTAAAGAACAGGCAATTTGACCTGATTTTGCTGGATTTAAACATGCCCGGAATGAATGGATTTGAGGTATGTAAAAAAATTCGTGCAGATGGAGGAAAGTATGAAGTGCCAATAATATTCCTTTCTGCAGAGTCTGAAAGGGAAAGTATTCTAAAAGGATTTGAGGTCGGGGCACAGGATTATGTCACCAAGCCATTTGATACAAGGGAGCTGCTTGCAAGAGTCAAAACCCAGCTGGATCTTAAATCGAAAACTGAAAAGCTCGAAAAAATTAATGAATGGCTGGGAAAGAAAATCGAAAGCTGGCTGAAGGTCAGCGTCACCAGATCAGGCAGTAAAGAGACTAATGATCTGGGCGCTAAAATGATAGAGTTCGATAAAAATCAAAGTTATATTATGAAAGATATTTGCTTAGAGCTAAGGACATCTATTAATGAGGTTGAAAAATTGATTGGGAAGAGTAAGGCACCAAATATTAAAGATCAATTTCATGATATTATTAAACGGATGGAGGACTCAATCGCAAAGCTTGGGAGATTGTAAAAACAAAGTCAGAAGTCGGAAGTTGAAAAAAAATGAAGTCAGGAGTAATAACATTCTTCGGTCTTCGGACTTCAGTCTTCGGACTTATTGGTTAAAAAATATCTCACTGGAAACAAATGATAGCTGAACCGCTGATATTGATCGTTGATGATAATCCGAAGAATCTTCAGATCCTTGGGAACTATTTACGAAAGGAAGGATTCAAGGTTGAATTCGCATTAGATGGAAATTCAGCGCTGGATTGGATTAAAAGGACTGAATTTGATCTTGTTCTTCTGGATATCATGATGCCGGGAATGAATGGGTTCGAAGTATGCAGGATCATCAAAAATGACCCGGTGAAACAAAAAATTCCGGTGATATTTCTTACAGCTAAAGTCGATACAGAAAGCATTGTAAATGGATTTGATGTTGGTGCTGTTGATTATGTAATAAAACCATTTAACCAGAAAGAGCTGATTGCCAGAGTCAAAACACAAATTGAAATTAAAAGGAACAGAGACGAAATAGCAAGGAACCTGGAAGAGATTGAATACAAGAATAAACTTATTACCTACAGCATTCAGTATGCTCATACAATTCAGGCGGCAGTTTTGAAAGCGTCCCATAATGGATCAGATTTTTTCCCGGAGATGTTCTGCCTTATCCTTCCAAAAGATATTGTGAGTGGTGACTTTTACTGGTTTCAAAGAATCGATAATAAGTTGCTGGCCGGTGTTTTTGATTGCACCGGTCATGGGATTCCGGGTGCATTCATGAGCATGCTTGGGGTTACTCTGTTAAATGAAACGGCCAACAGAGATAGAATTGTTGAACCTCATTTGATATTAAACCGTCTGAGGGAAAAGATCATTGAGGCATTGGGACAAAAGGGAATAATTTCGGAGGTTAAAGATGGGATGGATGGTTCA
>CAZHRV010000147.1:0-5075 GCA_964535035.1 uncultured Rikenellaceae bacterium | reverse complement strand
TCCATGGCCTGCAACCAAGGATGAGTTGATAGATTTCGCAATCAGGTCAGGTGCTCCGATGGAAGTTATCGAAAATTTACAGGAAATAGAGGATGAGGGTGATATTTACGAGAGTATTGAAGATATCTGGCCCGATTATCCAAGCAAAGACGACTTTTTTTTCAACGAAGATGAATATTGAAAAAGGTTACTAATTGAATTAAATTTTTGTTTTAGGGAAGTGTTATTTGAAAATATCGGATATTTGTTTAGGTCTCAGATTGTCAAACCAGTAAAATCCTTCAAGGCGGAGATTATCACCAGGCAGTTCTGAAGGCGGATCAATTACCCCTTCGGGTTCCTGCCGTTCATATATCTCAGTTATTTTTCCATCATTCACAAATATTTCAATATTTGAGCATTTGGCCCTGTTGACACCGGAAAGTTCATCATTGTTAAGAAGGTAATATATCGACTCCCCGTTGCCGGTAATCACTATCCTGTATAACTCATTGTCTTCGAAATAACCGGTAAGCGATCTTCCCTTTATCTGGTCGTATCGCATCGTATCTACCTGGCTCATAATAAATGCCATATTATACAGTTCCAACCTGTCTGCTTTGCGGTTTTTTGTGTAAACTGCCATGGAGTCGGATGTTAGCTGTTTTTCCTCTGACCATAATATAGGGCTTGTATAAAGTCTTATTACAGAATCCCTGAAAGAGTAGGAGAGAGAATCACATTTCGCCTGCATATCTTTACTGAAAATTCGGCACTTATAATATGCTTTCATAGTCCTGAATCCTATGCCTGATGTATCTGCTAACGTTGATGCAGCGCTTATTGTATCAGCGTGAAGAAAGAGTGAATCATTTCCGGAGACCTGGATAAAAACGGCACTGTCAGTTACCATGAATCTTTCAGGTTCTTTATAGTACCAGGCATAATGTCCCTTAACTATTAAATTGTCACTGGTGTCGGTAATACTGATATTCCCGAAAGATTCACCGAATCCGGTATTGTCTTCATAATAGAGTGAATCACCTTTAATGAGCTGTCGCTTATTGTCAATAACAGCATTTTCCCAGATACTTGTTATGTTGTTCTTAGTGTCATACCATCCCCTCTCACAATAGAGATAGAGGCTGTCGCCAACCAGCTCTGAGGGACCTGTAAAGAGAGCAGTTTCCGATTCGGTATTATAATCCATTGTATCGGCCGTCATAATATAATCAGGATTGACAATTTTTACACTGTCCTTGAAATGAAAGAGATTCATTGAGGCATAATAGATACCGATCCTGCTTGTCAGCGTATTATCTCCGTTGATAATCCTGCCGTGATTGTTATAATGTGCAATGTCAGTTACAAAGTCGTATGTAACAGCTGTTGTATATAGATGTGTTTCCTTATCAATTAGTTCAACATTGCCTTCCACAAACGCAATTTCCGTTTCTCCGTCGTAATAAAGATAATTACCATAAAGATGAAGGGTATCGCCCTGCTGAATATGGATTCTTCCATATGCTTTTACGTGGTTTTTTTTCTGATAGTAGTGTGCACTGTCACAATTCATCCATACCTCATTATGTTTAAGGGCAACATTTCCGAGAAGCTGCTGCAGATCTTTATCAATTGTTTCATCAATCTGCCAGAGGTCAGCATGCAGAATTTCAATTTTTTTGCCCTTCTTTTTCTGAGGTTCGCTATCCTGGGATGCTGAAACGGAAGTTATTATCAGACTTATCAGTAGTAAGAAGAAATACTTATAAGTGCCTCTGCAGCTTATATATATCACTTCAGCCATCCTTTTTTCAGAAAATCGCATGATTTTAGCTCGTCGCTGATTTTAATATAGGTGTTCTCAATTTTCTCATCGATCCACTTATCATATGATTTGGTACGTTGTTCTCTCAGTGCAGCGGCCCAGAGGCTCTCATAATCGTCTTTAAGGTTTGCTCTGTGGGCAGGAATTTCATTATCCAGCCGTACAATTCTGAATACTACATTCCCGTCAGCATCTGTAGTCCTGAAGGCTTCCGATATTTCACCCTGTTTCATGTCTCTGACTTTAACATACATTTCAGGATTCAGTTCTTCAAGAGTGAACCATGTGATCCGTTCAGAGGGATTGGTACTTACTAATTTCCCTCCGTTTATTCTGCTGTCTTTGTGACTTGAATAGATTTTTGCAGCAGTTTCAAAGCTGATACTATCTTTCCTTATCAGGTTGGCAAGACTGTCGAGTTTGGAAATTGCTCTGGCAGCCTGATCAGGCTTCACTTTGGGTTTAATCAGAATATGCCGTGTATTTATCATGTCACCTTTATGGTCGATCAACTGAATGATATGGAATCCATATCTTGTTTCAACAATTCTCGACACTGTATTTTTTGTAAGGCTGAATGCTGCATCAGCATATTCCTTTTCGAGCGCGCCCCTGACTGCATAACCCAGTTCACCTCCGTTCCTTGCTGTACCGGGGTCTTCAGAATACATAACTGCCAGCACATTGAAGCTTTTACCGGCAAGGATCTCACTTCTGATATCAAGAAGCTTCTGTCTTGCTTCAGCCTTGTTTTCTTCATTACCAGGCGGGTCAAGCTGGATGATGCTTAGCTGAACCTTTGCCGGGATAATCGGAAGGCTGTCAGATGGGATATCAGAATAATATTTTCTTAACTGGTTTGGTGTTACTGTTACATCTGCTGCAATATCCGACTGCACTTCTCTGATTATTTGCTGCTCAATCAGGGCTTTTCGAATATCCCGCCGTATTTCAACCATGCTCTTGCCAAAGTATTCTTCAAGAGCTTTTTCACTTCCGGCACTTTGTATTGCACTGTTAATGTTCATAGTGATCTCGCTTTCAACCATATCAGCTGTAACTTCTATGCTGTCGATTCTTGCCTGGTCGAGAAAGAGCCGTGATACGAGCAGTTCATTAAGCACTATACACCGTTGCTGATCTATCGAGGCTCTATTGCCATTTCTCTTTAAATCGATTACAAGGGACTCTATATCAGACAGGTATATTACCTCATTTCCTACAACTGCTGCTACTGACTCAACCAGCACTTGTGCTTTTAAGGTTGAAAATCCGGAAATCAGTATCCCCGCCATTATCAAAATAAATCCCATACCCTTTTTCATCATATTAATTATTAAAAATTGTAAAATCATTCTCTTTAAGCGCATCATTATAGATCCCGTTTTCAAGAGCCAGGATAAACTCAAGCCTGCGGTTGTTCCAGATTATCCTTTTAATATCGTCCCTGACATATTCAAACGGAGCCAGTGTAGATCTGAGCCTGTAATCCCTGATTGTTATAAAGTAAATATATGTGGAATCGCTCGATTCATAAAAAGATGTCCTTCGCAGGAAATATTCCTCATTTGAAATATCTTCAGGCAGTTCTACTGAGAGCCTGTCGAATGGAATCCATTTCTCATTGAAATCATCAAATTTATCGGCAAACTGGTAACAAATGGATTCAAGCTGCTGAAGATCATTCTGCTCATTTGAGCGTGCGAGACGTCTTATCCTGTTAATGTCGGGAGTTTCAAACGGAAGTTTAATGAACAGTGCCTTTATAATATTCGAGCTGAGGAAAAAACTTTCCTGGTTGGCTGAATAGTAATTTTCCATTTCTGCGTCAGTTACAGTAGTATCCATCTTTTCCAGCATAATTTGCCTCTGATACTGATAAATCACCAGATCAACCCGGGTCTCTTCGAGCTGTTTATCTATTTCATCTTTGAGTTCCGGTGAAAGATTCTCAACAGCTTTCTGGTATAGAAATTCTTTTCTGGCCCATCTGTTTATATAATCATGAATTATCCCTGAGCTGTCCATTGATGATGTTTCCTGTGTGATAAGCCGGGGTATCTGATCCAGATATAGGAAAACATCTCCTGCACGGGCAACAGCCACACGTTTATAATCGCGTCTTGAATTGCCGCATGCGGCAGTTATAGTTAATATGATTACAACTATCAGTATCCTATTCATTATTCAGACTTTTTTTAATTTCAAGAAAGACCTGGTCATCAACACTAACGGCGTATTTATTTTTTAATTGTCTTATCCATTCTGACTCAAGATAGTCCTGGTAGCCCATCAGCATATCACCCGCAACCTCCTTAAAAGGTAACGGCTCCGGTTCAATTACCCTGCTTATTTCCACAATTGAAGGGTATCTGTTGATTGTACAAGATTGCATTCCTCTAATCCACTCAATCTTATCCAGTTCCGGATTATCTCCGGTAAACCATTGTCCTTCAGTTATTACCAGGACTGAATCATTGTTGCTGTTAAACTTTGCCAGCATAAGTTCATTACCCTCCTTTTTCCGCGAGTATTTCCTGTAAGTTGTTAAAAGCTTTTTTTCTTTCCCCGGGCTTTTCAGGGTATAGATTTTTGCCTCTATTCCCTTTCTTGTAAGACAGTCATGTTTGTGTTGTTCATAATAGAGTTTTAGTCCTGCACTGTCTTCAGTGACCCGGTTCCAAACCTTTTTTCCTGATATTTCAAAAAGAAGTATTCCGTCATGGAACTCCTTCATAAGGTAGCGGAAGTCGGGATATTTTGTTTCCAGGATTGAGTCTTCATATTTGATAATCTGATCGGATACACAGGTCTCAATTGACTGGTTTACAAATGACACAGGATCATCAGTTATGATCATCAATCCCCGTTTTTCGATATATGCAGCGAACTCTTTTGTTGTAAGGCGCTGATCTGCAAATGAATATAGATTACCAGAAGGCATTTTTGCCCTGTTATATTTTGCCAGACCCCGGATAATAAGTGTATCGGTATTATTAACGAACCATCTGTATGCCGGCTGGTTTATTCTGAACTTATATTCTGCCTTAAGCTTGTCGGTAAAGAATTTTTTGCTTAATGAATTGAGGTGAGATTGATTGATCTTACTCTCCAGGTATGATCTGGTTTGTTCAAACGATCCATGAGGTTTTCTGTCAAGAAGTTTTATTATATGCCAGCCATAGGGAGTCCTTATAGGTTTTGTGTATTGACCTGTATCGGGTATTGAGAAAGCAGCTTCCGTAAATTCGCTGATAATCTCACCTGT
>CAZHRV010000146.1:0-4204 GCA_964535035.1 uncultured Rikenellaceae bacterium | reverse complement strand
CCGGCCCACCATACATTCTCAGAATATACATAAGTACCGTCACCATAAGCATCACGAACGTTAGCATTTGTAGTCACGTCCTCCGATCCATATGTTAAACGTAACGGGAACTGATTAGTATTCTTGGGATTAGCAAGTGTTATTACGTCATTTCCCATTGCCTTCAGTCTCCTGTAATCATTATATGCTTCAAGAGCTTCTTCCTCAAAAAAGGCTATATATTTCTGATTCATGATTTCAGCAAGGGGATTGGAATTAAATCTGCTCAATACTTCATCATTGAAATAATCAGTAGCGTCAGTAGCTGATAAACCTATGTTTACTTTCTGAAAAGCAGCTGAAATACCTTTTTCAAGAGCATCTTCAGCATCAGTAAGGTTATTCAGTCTTGCATAAGCTTCAGCCTTAAGGAATTCTATTTCATGATAGCTCAGAAGATATGTTGGAGCCGTAATTGTACTCAGGGCAGAAATAGAATATACACCCTGTACCTGGTTGGCTTCCCCGTTGGGAGCATATATAAGTTCGTCATCTGTATCGGGATACGGTACAAAGAAAACCGCATCTCTCGGATCATTTCTGTCAACAAGCTTATCATGCAGACTCTGGCTTGCACCATAGTAATCCCTATCCTGGAACATACAGTAGAAAGGACTCTGTGAAGTTGTTCCGTTATAATTGAACTGTGCCTGTTCATCACTTGATGTAAATGATTGATTGGCATATGTAACAACATCAGCATATGCGGGAGTCCTGTATGAAAGACGCATTGTATAACGAGCCTTCAGACCATATGCAAATTTTTTCCAGAGGTCAGTATCCCCGTCATATATAAAATCCTGTGCACCCAGCGTGGGAAAGACTGTTTCCTTGTCCAGGTTTGCAATAGCATCATCAAGAAAATTGAATATTACCTGATAAATGCTTTCCTGGCTGTCAAGAATGGGGGTAAATATTTCTCCGGGCTGTAAAGCCTCTGTCCATGGTACGTCACCCATTACATCTGTCAGACATGCAAGATTATATGCTGACAGTATCTGGGCTATTGCCAGTGTATGGTAATTGCCTTCTTCTGAACCTCCTTCAGAGCATTTCGCTCTTATCTTCTTCAGACTGTAAAGGTTAGCATAAGCTGAAGTCCATGTATTATTGTAAGTCGTGGAAGATGTTGGCTCTGAAGATCTGATATCAGCATTATAGAACTGATTCCAGGTTCCGGAATTATGTTCAATATAAACAGATGCATAGAAAGTAAAATCACCGCCAACTACCGAAAAGGCTGTTCCTGTCATTGCATCTGTAATTATCAATCCTGATACCATATCAGTGGGATCGTTCACATTCTTATTGATATCATCCATTATGGATTCCGAGCATGACGAGAATGATAAGACCAGGATTGAAACAGATAAAATATAAATTATTTTTCTCATGATTTTAAAAATTAAAAGGTTATATCGAATGTAAAACCGAAGCTTGTCACCTGGGGCATTGTGAACCTTTCAAAAGATCCCCCCATATTAGTGTTACCCTGGCTTGATTCAGGATCGAAGTACGGAAGTGCTGTCCAGACAAGGATATTCCTTGCAAAAACAGATACTCCAAAATCTACCGTATTAAAAAGTTTATTCGCAGGGTTATACTTAAGTGATAGTTCACGCAGTTTTACAAATGAATTTTCATGAATGTAGTATTCATCTATATTCGATAGTACATTTACATACAGATCCTGTAATGCTCTCGTATCATAAGGGCCACCACGTACTATATCATTGGGTGCACCATCAGATTTTACACCATCGTATATGAATGTTGATTCACGGTCTTCCGTCCTTGCTGACATACCGTAAAGGTCAAGCAGACCATTACTGCCGGAATACATCTGTCCTCCATTTTTCCATTCAAACAGTGCACTTAACGAAAGATCTTTAAAAGTTAAGGTTGTACCTCCTCCAAGAATAAAATCAGGTGAAACCTTTCCTATTACATCAGGTTCGCCAGCTTTTGGAAATCCATAATTCTGAGAATTAGGATCATCCTCAATGAGTATATTTTCATTATCGTCACGTGCAAACGATACTCCGTAAATAACAGGGAAAGTAGCACCTATACCTGCCCGTACCTGGGGAGTAGTAAAACCTCCAAGGAAGATGCTTTCAACACCCGGGGCCAGTTCATCAACCATATTCTCTATTTTCGAGAAATTTATATTAATGTCCCATTGGAAGTTGCTGGTAGCCACGGGAGTCAGGTATAACACAGCTTCATGAGTGATCGTGTGTACTTTACCTCCGTTCATAAGCAATGCACGAACTCCTGTTGAACCGGCAAGTGGTATCGAAAATATCTGGTCAACAACATTCTGACGTGAAAAAGTATAGTCGATCCCTATCCTGTTCTGCAGGAATTTAAGATCAGCTCCGATCTCGTATGATTTTGTATTCTGAGGTCTTAAATTGGGGTCATACTCAACATTATTAGGAATATAAGAGCTGATACCTCCGATAGGATAAAGAATAGGAGAACCTGACCACCATCCTCCTGAATAATCAGGAGTATCATAATAATTTTCAAGATATGATCCTGCCTGTCCGACTTCAGCATATGAAACTCTTAACTTGGCAAAAGAGAGCCAGTTAAGATTTTTCAATGCGTCCAGTTCGGATGCCACAAAGCTTGTAGAGACTGAAGGATAAAAGAATGTCCTGCTATTTGTGGGCATAGTTGAAACAATATCATCTCTTCCTGTAACCTGAAGGAATACAAGTGATTTCCAGCTAAGCGATGCACTACTAAAGAAACCAACAGTCCGGTTCTGGAATTTTGATTCATTTGCCGTAACAATATTGGCATTCCTTATATGTGCCCATCCCCCGAAATTGAAATTTTCACCATGTTCCGAATAGGTTTTTTGAGTACCCTGGTCAAATTCATTTCCAACCATTACACTTAAGTTCAGATCACTGACAATCTGCCAGTCAAGATTAGCTGTAAACAATGAGTTCACATTAAATGAAGTAATACCGTAATTATCAATTATACCTGCTTTTCCTGAATGACCATATTCAAATATATCCTGGAAGTTGGTTGTATATGAATCGGTACCAAACTGATAACGCATTTTAAGGCTCATACTTTCACTAAGCTTGGCTGAATAATTTATATAGCCATTACCGAAAAAGCGGTCAGTCTTTTCATTAAATATAGTATGCTCGGCAGACCAGTATGGATTATCGAAGCTTCCACCCCTGTAATAGATCTGTGTATAAGGATCTCCCGGCACATTGTAAGGATAATCCTTCAGATTATAACTTGCAGGGGCTGAAAGTACACCTGCCAGTGCTGCATCATTTGCAGAAGGTATTTTATCGATATCAGTTTTTGAGAAATTAGCGCTGAACCCAGCAGTGAAATTATCCCCCAGATTTCTTTCAGCAGAAGCTTTCCCATTCCATCTGTTCATACCTGTTGCAAGAGCAACCCCGCTTTGTGAGGTTTGGCTTAATCCAAGCGCAAAATTGCCATTCTCCGTAGCCTGGCTGACATTAGCATTGACGGTAGCTGAATAACCCGTTTTGAAATAACGCTCCCAGTTATTGAATACCTGGGGAGTGACCCATGGATCTTCTGCCATTGCAGTTTCGAGCTGGGGTACAAAAAATTCTCCGGGATGACCGTTAGCATTACCGCCATTCACAGGGTCATCAGGAAGATCAACAATCTTCGGCCCCCAGGATAATGAAGCATTCGGAACATATACTCCATAGTTGCCCTGTGCATAGGTAGATTGATAATCAGGATTTCTCAAGACCCGAGAAAAAGCACTCGTATGAGATATATTAACAACAGGTTTACCGATCTTGTTGTTACGACCGCTTTTTGTAGTAATGATAACCACACCGTTTGAGGCACGGATACCATAAAGAGCTGCGGCAGCCTGGCCCTTAAGAATATTGATACTTTCAATATCAGAAGGATTAATATCCACAGCACGGTTGGAGATATCCGACCCTGTTACACCTGATCCGGCAGTCGAGAAATCGCCTCCAGCACCTGATTGAATATCTGCAGTTGAGGCAACCGGCATGCCATCAATAATATAGAGAGGTGTGTTATTCCCTGTAAAAGAGCGGGCACCACGTATCACAATCTGTGACGAAGCACCGGGCATACCACTTGAAGGCTTTATATCAATGCCGGCAAT
>CAZHRV010000145.1:0-2964 GCA_964535035.1 uncultured Rikenellaceae bacterium | reverse complement strand
ATCAAGGGATTTGTTTACTACGAACAGGATAAAACACCCGTGCAGTTTGCTTCTGTTGCCCTGCTTCAGATACCTGATTCAGCAATGATTACGGGAGTCATATCCCTTACTGACGGGGGTTACCTTCTCGAAGGGATAAAACCGGGGAATTATTTTGTCAGGGCAAGCTTTGTAGGGTACAGACCTGCAGGGAAGGCAGTTACCATAAGTGAGGGAGATAAAGAAATTGTTGTTGACACCATATACCTGGCAGAAATAACAACGGCCCTGAACGAGGTAATGGTAGTCGGTGAACGTCTTAAGGGTAAGGAAATGGTTGACCGCACTGTATATAACATCCCGGAAGCCGTAACTAAATCGACAAGCAATGGGTATGACCTCCTCAAGAAAATACCCCAGGTAACTGTCGATTTCCAGAACAATATCACTCTTAACGGCAGCAGTAATTTTATAATCCAGGTGGATGGAAGACAACGCGACAGTGAGTTTCTTGCCAGGCTTCTTCCTTCCGATATCCAGAGTATTGAGATAATAAGCAATCCATCAGGGAAATACGAAGGCAATATCGACGGGGTATTAAACATCATCCTGAAAAAAGAAGCAAGGTACGGGGTGAGCGGTAACATACTTGAAGCCCTGAAGCCCTTCCACAAAGTTACCAGCGTAACCCAGGGAAGTATTGATTATGCATTAGGTAAAGTAACCTTCTATGCAACAGGTTCTTATATAACTCAGGCTCTTAATATCAGCTCCATCACTGACAGCAGGTTCACAACAATTGATTCGACAACCTATACTTACGGCGATGGAAATATAAAAGTATCCCTGGGATCCGTGAATGCCGGTATGGATTATTATATGAACGACAGGAACAATCTTAGCTTCAACGTCAGCTATAAACCGATATACCAGAATGTGGATGTCCCAAATACAACGACCCTGTTTAAAAGTGATAATCCGCTGAATACGCTTACTTCGCAAACAACTAATAAGCTTGAAAGCGATGAGATGGCATTTTCACTTTTTTATAAAAAGACATTCAAAAAGCCTGTCGAGGAGTTTACAGCTGAGGCTACCTATTACATTTTCAATTCTGTTTCAGGTAACTTTTTCACAAATACCCGCTACCCGTATGGAAGTGATGTGATCCTCGATACCTATTCAAGGGTGGAAGACGATCTGAACGACCGGAATTACTTTTTAACAAAACTGGATTATGTATATCCTGTCGGCATGAATGCCAAGATAGAAGCAGGGTATCACTTCTATTACCAGCAAATGGGTTACGATTTTAAAATAGATAAGCAGGAAGAAAGTAACCTGTTTGAGTATGGGGAGTTCAGGAATTCAGCTTATGCCGGGATTGCCATGAATCTGAAAAAATTCGGCTTCCAGGCTTCCCTGAGGATTGAGAACAGCCATATTGTTGCTGATTCTGTCACACATCCGGATTATTCCTGTATCCTTCCTGCAGCCAATCTGCAGTATAAATTCTCAGCATCGCATAATATAAAGCTGACTTATAACCGGAGGATCAACCGGCCGGGGATCTATGAAATGAATCCATACTGGAGAGTTGGCCAGTCGTATGATATTACCCAGGGTAACCCTGACCTCAGACCTGATTACCGCGACCGACTGCAGCTTACCTATACATGGAATTTTGGCAGCAACTATTTCTCACCATATATTTATGATGAGTATTTCTCCGACAGGGTAAGCAGCCGCTTCAGTATAATCCGCTCTCCGATCACAGGTGAACTGACAACGATTACGAAGCCGTTCAACCTGCTCAGCGGTTATGAATATGGCGGAGGTGTCAATGCCATGCTATGGTATATAAATCTCAGTGCAAGGATTTACGACGGCCATTACGAAGAATATGCTGAGGGGACCTTTACGATACCTGCCAGGGATTATTTCTCCTATACGATTAACAGTACTGCATTTGTTAATCTTGATAAGAAAAAAAAGACTACAATATTTGCATACCTGCAGTATAACGGAGTGAATATCAATGCACAGTCGAAGTCATACACCCTTCCTCTGTATGGTTTTGGCGGCCAGTGGCAACCAAAGAACCATACTATAGGTATATTCTGGCTGCTTCCGTTCGCGAAGGAAATAGATTACCAGAAAGTTGAAACCGAGACGGCTGCATATACCTCAACCAATACCACCGGTATTGATTTTGCTGGCTGGTTTCAGTTCCAGTATTCCTTTAGGTTCAATAAGGGCAGGAATATCAAGAAGCTCGATCACAAGGTAGTGGTTGAAAGCGACAGCAAGGGTCAGGCTATTGGGAATTAATTTCATCAATAATCAAACCCTTGACTGTATTTTTTAATCCAATTGTTCGGATTTTCCCTGATATATTTTCTAATGCGGGATAATTCGCTGTTGGATCTGATTATATGGTCATAGAATCGGGGTTGCCATTTGAAATCGGGATCAAAACGATGGATTTTTTTTGAAACGGCCGATTTGTATGAACCGACAATTGTACCCAATGAACCGGGTTTGGGTGAAATACGTGGTTTTTGTCCCGGATTGTTGGATTTTAATTCCGAGATCATTAATTGATTGGGATTTTGATTGATGGGTCGTAGAATCGACGCATGCGTCGATTCTACAATAATATTTGAATCGGAATTTGTTTTAATTGATATTATTCCATGTATGTGATCGGGCATTATAATAAATTCATCCAATTCGATGTTTGGACAATGATCAGGGATTGCAATCCATAAATCCCGGGCAATGATACCCAATGCAGATAATACCATTTTCCCGTTTTCAATTTTCCCGAAATAAGGCATCATATTTTTTGTACAAATCGTAATAAAATATTTTCCGGGCAATGTATAATCATATCCCTTGAGCCGTTTCGATCCAATACGGTATTTATTCATGTAAAGGGCACACATATCCAAAATGCAGCGAACAAATGCAAGATAGGAAATT
>CAZHRV010000144.1:0-73590 GCA_964535035.1 uncultured Rikenellaceae bacterium | reverse complement strand
TACCCATTCAGCAAGTAACCTGAATTATAAAATTGATCCTCCCGATTATATTTATCTCGATGGAGGAACAGTAATCGCAGGAATGATCGTTGAAGATGCCGACCTTAATATCGTTATTGAGCAGAAGAAAAATGCCCAGCGTATGGAGATTCAGAATATAGCAGGATACCAGAGTGTTGACCTTAAATGGATCGTTAAGGGAGGAACCAAATATACAGTAAAAGCAGAAAGTGTTAAAGGAGGCCGTACCTCAGCACAGATAGAATAAAAAATGGGGCTGCCCCCCTGATGCGACCCCATTTTCATGGAATGAAAACATTTCTTAAGAGGGAATGATATTTAGTATGTCTGAAATGAGATATTGAAGTATCCGGTGGCTTCGGTAGATTTAATCTCAAATTTCCATGCTCCGGCTTTATCCTGGTTATCCTCATCGGAAATTTTGAATGATTTTCTCCAGTTCAGGTTACCAAATTCGTCAATGATAATGTCAGAATACGTTTTACCATTGGGCATAACTATTTTTATCCTGATGTCGCCTGCCTTGCAATCACCGTTGACTGACATTATTACTGTTCCTACAGTAGGTTCGACATCAAAAGTATAATCCCTGGAAAATGTCTTTTCTTTTACAGATTTCGAAAAGTCCCATGTGGTTCTTTCAGTATCACTCAAACCGAAGGGGGTCCATACATTTACTTCCGGCGTAATAATAAAAGGTTCACGTGAAGAATTATATCGGTCCCTGCTCCTGTCTCCGATTATCCTTATAGCCCTGCCGAAATCATTTGTATCAATTCTTAACCTTAAATCCTCCATGATTTCATCGAGATCATATTGCTGATCCTTAAATTCCTTAATCATTTCCTCCTGGGCTTTTTTCTGCTCAGCCATTGTCCGTTTCTGAGCATTAATAATCTCCTGCATTTGTAATTCCTTTTCCTTCTCCTCCTTTGACTTTTCCTGGGCATTTACCCCCTGAAAAGGGACAAAGAGGGCCAGAAGGAAAATAGCTGCTGATATTAAACCGATCTTTTTCATGACTGCCATTGTTTTATTAATTACCAGTTCAAAGATAATGCCGTTGGCACCAGGATTTTGTTAATACAGGGTTAATGCCGGGTTAATGTTTTAATGATTGTAATTACCTATTGCCAAAAAATGAATACTTTTGGAAGGAAATCTATTATATGCAAAAGAGGAACACCGTTTTAATCCTGGGTATTCTGGCATTTGCAATTATGATCATTGCCCAGGTAATCATTATCAGAGGAGGCTGGAAACAGATCGATGAGATGCTCTACCTTCGATACAGATCTTTATCCCAGGATGCAAATGCATCGCTCAGAGGGTCTCGATCGATGGTTTTTGATACTGTTAATTACCTGCTCGATTATTACGCTGAATCTGTAGTAAAAGAGTTATCACAGATAACTGATAGTCAGCAACTGGCGAATAAAAAAGATGAGATCTTTGAATATTTCTCGACCGTCCTGAACAAGGAACAGGATCTTTCACAATATCTCTCAGAATATTTTAAAAATCAAGGAGCTGAAGATGAGTTTAACCATAGAATAGCGATCACCAATCTTGAAATTCTTGGAGCTGACACTTCGGTTATTTACCGTGATCCCTCCTTCAGGGATAGGAGATCGTCGCGTGATTTTGAGGGATTTGCTCATTCACTTACGGGATCAACTTCTTCTATCCTGGTCAACCGTTTTTGGTTTGATAGAAATAATTACGCTCTTAATTTTAGTTATTTTATAGATCTCACCTTTAAAAGGAGCACGATATTCAGGGAGCTTTCAGCTTCACTTGGGATGAGTATCTTCAGCATAATCATAGTGGTGATGATCTTTCTTTATACATACCGTAACCTCATGGAGGAAAAGAGATTATCAAATCTCAAGACAGATTTTATTAACAATATGACCCATGAGCTTAAAACACCCCTGGCAACAATTACCGTAGCAGGGAAAACCCTTGAAATGGAGAAGATAAGAACTGATGAGTCAAAGATAATTGATACGGCGAAGCTTATTGGGAAGCAGAGTGTCCATCTTAACCAGCTCATTAATATGATCCTGGAAATAAGCATGTGGGAAAGAACTGAATTTGAGCTCGACAAAAAGAAAGTAGATATTGAAGAGATTATGAACGATATAGTAACAAGTTTCCGGACAGGTTACAGGGATTGCGCCTCACTGACTGAGAAATATACATTTAACGGAGTAAAAGCAGATGTCGATCTTGTTTATTTCACAACACTGATCAATAACCTTCTATCAAATGCTGTTAAATATTCTGAAAAGGAACCTGTTATTAACATTGAAGGTGAAGCCGATAATAATAACATCTCCATAAAGATTTCCGATAATGGCATAGGGATAACCAAGAGTGACCAGAAACATGTTTTTGATAAGTTTTATCGTGCTACTTCAGGTAATATACATAAATATAAAGGTTTAGGACTGGGGCTTTACTACGTCAAAAGAATTGCAACGGCTCACGGCGGAGACGTTACAGTGAATAGCAAACCGGGAAAAGGTAGTATATTTACAGTAACGATACCTTATTAAATATTTCATGCGGTTATGAAAGTATTATTAGCAGAAGACGACAGGGATTTCGGCAATATTTTATCGCAGTATGTGACCATTAGCGGTTTCGATGTTATACTTGCACGGGATGGCAATGAAGCCTGGGAATTGTTCAACCGGGAAAAACCCGACATTTGTGTACTTGATGTGATGATGCCCGAGATGGACGGATTTACTCTCGGGGAAAAGATTAAAAAAGAATCGCCGGATTTGCCCGTGATCTTCCTGACAGCAAAAAGCCTCAAGGAAGATATTGTCCGGGGACTGAAGATAGGTGCTGACGATTATATCACCAAACCCTTTGACCCTGAGGTGCTTATACTTAGGATCAATAATATCCTCAAACGGGTCTATTCTTCCTCAAATGATGAATTTAAGATATCCAACACAATACTTAAGTATAACACACTCGAACTTCTATGCGGGAATTCAAAGGAAAAGCTTACTCTGAAGGAAGCCCAGCTCCTCAAGTTTTTTATTATAAACAAAAATAAAATTCTTGCAAGAGAAGATATCCTCACCGAGATCTGGGGTGAGGATGATTACTTCCTGGGAAGAAGCATGGATGTTTTTATCAGCCGCCTGCGTAAATACATCTCTGAAGATAAGAATATTGATATCCGCACTGTAAGAGGAACGGGGTTTATACTTGAAGAAATAGATAAGGAGGAATAAAAAGTTGCAGTGAAACAACCTAAAATGTGTAACTTGCGACACGCAACATACAATATTATAAATCTTATTTTGCAGATCCCAGCACCTCGCTCACTTTATTATACAGATCTTCTCCCCGCAGGTTCCTGGCAATAATAATCCCATTCTCATCGAGAAGGAAATTTGCCGGGATTGCGTTCACTGCATATAGTTTTGCAGCGGCGCTGTTCCAGTACTGAAGATCAGAGACATGAGTCCAGGTAAGCCTGTCATCAGCAATTGCCTTTACCCAATCCTCTTTATCCCTGTCAAGGGAGACACCGAAAATATCAAATCCTTTTTTGTTGAAATCCTTATATATCTTCACCACGTTGGGATTTTCCTGGCGGCAGGGATTGCACCATGCAGCCCAGAAATCAACAAGTAGAAGTTTTGAGCCAATCTTTGATGAAAGTGCAACAGGATTACCGTCAACATCATCAAGTGTAAAATCGGGAGCTTTCTTCCCCACAGCAACAGCTTTCATAACCTGCGCTCTCGCCATAAGATCTTGTGCTACAGGCGATTGAGCTATATCCGCATCCAAGGTATTGATAGCCTCTTCAATCTCAATAGCATCCATATCATAGCTCAGGTTCCTCAATATTGCGGGAGATACATAGGATGAAGGATTATTTTTCACAAAATCCTTCTCAAGCTGGGTCATCTCATTCTGTATTGCCTCAGCCTCTTTTTCAATCCTGGCTATCTCATTGGTATTGGTTGACTGACGGGCCGACTGATATTCAGCATACAGGGCGGAATATCTCTCACTCAGGGGTTTGTTTGAATCAATAAAGGACTGGTATTCATCCTGTGTTTTCGAACCAGTAACACCGGCATTGTAGAGTGAATCAAGCTTCCCGTTAATAGTTATACCGGAATTTTCAAGATAAAAAGCAAGTCTTTGCATCGAGTTCAGTGCAACCAGCTGTACCATATCAGGATATCCCACAGTTCCCTTCATTTTGAAGGATCCTTTTTTGGAGATTGCCGAATCTATATTAATAATAGCGCCTGCTTCTCTTTTCTGTATAAGAAATGTCACACTGTCTGAACCTTCTATATTCCCTTTTATAACATAATGAGGTTCAGAACTGCAGCTATAGAGAATTGCTGCCATAAACAACAAATGAATAATTTTCATCATATTTAATGGTTTTAATTATTTCTCAGATATACAATCACATCGAGGGCGTAAATATATCAATTTTATAACATAAGGTCACCTTTAAAATATTTATCAATTAAATAAATAGCGGCTCTGTATGAAGTGATTTTGCCCTTTTGCAGTAAGTGTTCCAGGTGAGGTTTTGCTTTCTTCACATTCTCATTATCATGAAATGATTTGTCCAGGTATTCCATTATTACATCGTTCATTCTTAAAACAGCCTGTTGTTTCCTGTGTTCATCAAAATAACCGTTTGCCTTGGTAAAAACAACATATTCATTTATTTGTTCCCACAATTCTTTAATTCCGTGGTTTTCCCGGGCAGAACACACCATTACACGGGGCTCCCAGCCTGACTGGGATAGAGGATAGAAGTGAAGAGCATTCTGAAACAGGGCCCTAGTACTTTCTGCAGCAATCATGTTCTTGCCATCAGCCTTTGTAATAGCAATTACTTCAGCCATTTCCATTATCCCGCATTTAATACCCTGGAGTTCATCACCCGCACCGGTAAGCATCAGCAGCAGAAAAAAATCCACCATTGAGTGTACTGTAGTCTCAGATTGGCCGACTCCCACTGTCTCCACTAGGATAGTATCAAAACCGGCAGCCTCACACAGTATTATTGTTTCCCTTGTTTTTCTTGCGACACCACCCAGTGTACCGGAAGCAGGAGAAGGTCTTACAAAAGCATTTGGAGATACACTGAGTTTCTCCATCCTGGTTTTATCACCAAGGATGCTTCCTTTTGTCTTTTTACTGCTTGGATCTATAGCCAGAACGGCCAAATTCCTCCCCTGGTCGGTAAGATATAACCCGAATGACTCTATGAAGGTGCTTTTCCCTACTCCGGGAACTCCGGTTATTCCTATTCTGACAGAACGGCCGGTGTATGGAAGACACTTCTCTATAATTGTTTGTATGGTATCCTGATGTTCAGGTAATGAGCTTTCAGTCAGTGTTATGGCTCTGCTTAAGATGGTTCTTTCCCCCGACATGATACCTGACACATACTCCTCCACTGAATATTGTTTCCTTTTCCTGTTCCCCTTGCCTCTTAATACATCAGGATTAATATTTGGTGGTTGTTCTATCCCCTTCTGAACTTTAATAGCCTTTTTATGTTCTTCCATAATGGAAAATATAAAGAGGTAAAAATAATAAAAGGGTGCCATATTGTTGAGTGTCACCCTTTTTTATTAGTACTTAAGTCTTATTTACTGATTCGAAGCTTCCTGTTCGACATTTGCAGTCAGCATCAGCACCGCTTCTGATTTTCTGGGATCGTTAGTATAAACATAGATTGCCTTGGTAACTTTCCCTTTGTAACTGCCAGAGTTAAAAACAGCTTTTATTGAGCTGGATTCACCGGGTTTTATTCCCACACCGAGAGTGCCCTGCTGAACTGCCGTACAACCACAGGTGGAGCGTATATGCCTGATTATCAGGTCTGATTTTCCCTCATTGGTGAATTTAAACTCGACTTCATTTGCCGTTTTTCCCTGTATTTTACCGAGATCAACTGTTGAAGAAGCAAGATTGAAAACAGGGGCATTTTCCATATCCTCCTTTGTCATGTCTGAAAAATCCTCAACGAGATTTGCCGACACATAATAATATACATTTTCCTGGACGACATCGTTTATTTTGATCTTGATCATGTCACTTACATTGCCCCAGCTGTTGTTTTTTGTGGCATTATATGTTCCCTCGATAATACCCTTCTGACCCGGTTTAAGTGTTTCCGGATTTGATTTGAGCTCCAGATGGGGAGGCAGCCTGTCAAACCCTATTTTCACAGGTTCATCGGATGTGTTAATAAGCTGCATAACCCGTATTTTCTTTTCTGTCTTCTTTATATTTGTGAAAGCAAGATGATTGCTTTCAAATCTTACAGCACCGACAGGAAAGGTAAACAGTTCCTCGATAGTCTTTTCACGCGGAATCACTTCACCTTTTATAACCAGCACTGCCACTTTCGGGTTTGAGTTAGTATAGACTGAGAGTGTTTTGTTAAATTGCCCGGGACGGTTACGGGGATCATAGTTCGCGATGATTTTCCCTTTTCCCCCGACAGGTATGGGTTCTCTTGTCCATTCAGGCTGTGTACAGCCACAGGAAGCTACAATATTCTGAATTACTAAGGGAGCATTCCCGGTATTTGTAACAATAAATTCATAACTCTGTTTGCCGGCTTCCTCCTTAAAGGTGCCAAAATTATGTTCTGTCTCCGACAGTTTCATAACAGCCTGTGAGAAACCTGAAGCACATAACATCAGAATCGGTAATAAAAAAAGTATTCTCTTCATTTTATGATTTATAATTAAATTGTGTTTGAATATAATAAATCCTTTAATAATATGGTTTTTAATATTAACAATTCCTGAATGGAATTGGTTGCATGATACAATACAAAAACCGGACCGGAAAATCAAAGAACTCTTTTCACTGACAAAAATAACAAACTTTAACTTTTTAAACATAATATCATTAGTTTTGTTACCCGGTCAAAATCATCAGGGATGAATTGGAACAGAATTTGCGGCCAGAAAACACGGATTGCATCATGAGTCTGCAATAAAAGTATGAAAAGCACCTGGAAACTGATAATTATAATCTTAGCCAGCGCCTACTGCCTGGATGCAGGCGGTCAGTTCTATAATGGCCATCAGATGAACTTTGGAAAGAACAGGGTTCAGTATTATGACTATTACTGGCAGTATTACAGGTTTGATGATTTTGATTGCTATTTCAATGAATTCGGACGTGAACTGGCTCAATATACTGCAGATTTTGCGACAAAAAAACTCGGGGAAATTGAAGATTTCTTCGACTATTCCCTGGAAAAGAGACTGATATTCATCATATATAATAAAAATGCCGAATATAAACAGTCAAATATAGGACTGGCCACTGCTGATGAAGACAGCTATAATACAGGTGGTTACAACAGGATAATAGAAAACAGGGTAATGCTCTATTATGAAGGTGATCATGAAAATTTTGAGAAACAGATAGCATCATCAATTACCGAGGTCATAATTAACGAAATGCTGTATAATGCTGATGTTAAGGACCGTATCGCCAGTTCTTCCGTTATAAATATGCCTGACTGGTATATTAAAGGACTTATCAATTACGTGTCGTACGGTTGGGATTATGAAGCGGAAAACAGGGTCAAAGATGGTTTTGCTTCAAAGAAATACAGAAATATCAGCAACCTTGAGAATGAAGATGCAATCTATGCCGGTCTCTCTTTCTGGAGGTTCCTCGGAAAAGAATATGGAGACGCACTTGTGCCTAACATCATATACCTCACAAAAGTATACAAGAAAATCGATGACGGATTTCTTTATGTCATAGGTAAGAAACTTAAAGATCTTCTGAAAGAATGGAAAGGGTATTATCGGAATGAATATTCCGAAGACCAGAGCCTCCCGGATTATGACGATAATACTGTCAGGAGATCAAAGAAAGAACAGACCTATCAGACCGTCAGTGTGAGTCCTGATGGCAAATATATAGCATATGTAACAAATGACTGGGGAAGAAAAAGAGTGTGGCTCTATGATCAAAACACTGGAAAAATTAAGATAGTCTTTCGGGCTGAACCCAAATTTGAACATATTATCGATAAAACCTATCCTGTTATCGGCTGGCATCCCAGTAGTAAAATACTGACAATTATACACGAGAAGAAGGCAGCCATTGTTATGTACTTTTACAGGATAGATGAAAAAACAACTGAAACACGTAATTTGCTATATTTTGACAAGATCCTTGATTTCTCATATTCCCCTGAAGGATCCATGCTTATATTTTCTGCTGTAAAAGACGGCATAACAGATCTTTATGTTCACACAATTGCATCAGGCACCAATGAGCAGATAACCAGGGACATAGCTGATGACCTTAATCCCTCTTTCCTGAAAGAGAGGCCTAATGAGATAATATTCTCATCAAACCGATTATCGGATACTCTGACTAATACAGGCAATCCGTTTGAAAAAACGGGATTAACATTTGATCTGTTCACGTATAATATTTCCGAAAATAATAAATTACTTACCAGACTGTCAGAAGGAGAGTATACCAGCAGGTATTCACCGGCTGGAATATCTGAAAGAAAAATCGCTTATATCGGAGACGAAAATGGCATTCTCAACAGGTATACAGCAACATTTGACAGTGTAATAAGCTACATCGATACTACTATTCATTACAGGTATTTTATTAATTCTCTTCCTGTTACTAATTATAACAGGAATATTAATGATCAGTCGGTAATAAGCACACCAGATAGTTACGGCGAGATTCTTTACAGTCATGGAAAATACCTTCTGAGAGAAGGACAAATGAGTAACATGACTCCTGTCCCTGAGAATGAAATAGAATTAACCTCGTTCCGCAAAGAGAGGAACAGGATGCTCCATAAAGCCGACAGTATTGAACAGATAAGGCAGTGGCTTATAGTCGAGGACAAGAAAAGAAGAGATACTCTGACCAAACCGCTGTATGAGTATTATGTTAAAAATGAGCCCATTGATATAACTCATTACATCTTTGAGAAGGAAAAACAGAACTATTACAAGCAGCTGTGGCGAAAGGATTACATGGATATAGATCTCGATACCGGAAAACTCAATCTGCCTTTGATAAGGATTTACGAGACCTCTTTTTATAACAATTACATCGCCAACCAGATTGATTTTACCTTCCTTAATAATTCATACCAGGTTTACAACGGAGGAGCCCCCTATTTTAATCCGGGAATTAATATGCTGACACGGATCGGCGCTATTGATCTTTTTGAAAACATAAGGATTACCGGAGGATTCAGGTTTTCAGGTAATTTTGACAGTAACGAGTACCTGTTAAGCATCGAAAACCTTAAGGGGAAGTTCGATAAACAGGTCATATTTCACAGACAGGCGTTCTTCAGTACAAATGATTCAAGTTATTTCAAAACACATACACATAACCTGTACCTTTCATATTCCAAACCATTTTCTCCTGTTCTGGCTCTGAAAGGAACTCTGGCATACAGGTATGACCGTCATGTTTACCTGGCAACTGACCTGGTTTCCCTGAGGAATGAGAGCCTTGCACGTCACTGGGTCAGCCTTAAAGGTGAGCTTATCTATGATAATACGAGGAAGAGAAATATAAACATATATTACGGGACAAGATTTAAGGTTTTCGGGGAATATTATAAAGAGCTTACATATGAGAAGTCGGATATGATCGTTGTGGGTATTGATTTCAGAAAATATATCAGGATTCACAGGGAGCTTATTTGGGCTAACAGGTTTGCGGCAAGCACTTCATATGGCCCTACAAAGCTGGTCTATTACCTGGGAGGAGTTGATAACTGGATGGGATACCTGTTCAATAATAACGAAATGTTCGACAATACAATTCCAGTAAGTCCAAAAATGAATTACGGCTTTCAGGCATTAGCCACCAATCTCCGCGGCTTCAGCCAGAATATCAGGAACGGTAACAATTTTGCCCTGATAAACAGTGAAATAAGATGGCCTGTGATAAGGTATTTCGCCGGGCATCCGCTGCGGTCAAATTTCCTCAACAGCATTCAGGTTGTAGGTTTTGGCGATATCGGAACAGCCTGGACTGGCAGATCACCCTGGTCGGGCGAAAATGCCTGGGATACTGAAACATACAAAAACGGGCCTGTAACAGTTGTACTCGATTCAAACCGTGAGCCCATCGTTGCAGGTTTCGGTGCAGGGATCAGAGCACAATTACTTGGCTATTTTGTAAGAGCTGACTGGGCATGGGGCATCGAGAATGAATATATCCTGCCTAGAATATTTTACCTCTCCTTCAGCCTCGATTTTTAAGGACTTCACAGTAATTCAAAAAAGAGGCATGGTTCTTGAGTATTTCTTTTCGATTTTTTTTAAATTAAGAAAATTTGGGTAGTTTTGTACGATTACTGTAATTCATAAAACTAAAAATAAAAAACATGGCTTACAAAATCAACGAAGATTGCACTGCATGCGGAACATGTATTGATGAGTGTCCAGTTGAAGCTATCTCTGAAGGCGACATCTATAAGATAGATCCGGATCTTTGTACCGATTGCGGTGCTTGTGCAGATGTCTGCCCTGTTGAGGCAATTCACCCCGCAGAGTAATGTAATCAAAAAAAAGTCTCAGGCCGTTTCAACAACGGCCTTTTTTATTTCGGATCATATTTTGCAGCCTCCAGAATACCCTGAATATCAGTATTATCCATCATTTCATCAAGAGAAATCCGGCTGTTTCTCATCATATAAGATTCAACGATCCTGAATCCAAGCCAGACTGCTGCTCTGCCCGGCGATTCACCGGTAAAAAAAGTTGTAAAGGGTGCCTCCCCTGTAAGTTTCCTGATAGTAAACTGATCGGTACTGAAAAGAAGGTCATGCTCAATAAGATAATACCACATCTGTCTTTCATTATTCCTGCAGAATTTCATCTGATCCGCCGAAAACCCAAAGAGCACTGTATCATTGATATCGGGCATCATACTTTTTTCAAAGTATTTAAGCTTACCCCCGTGCATTATGCTGGCCATGACATCATCAGCAGGATACCCCATAGAAGTATAATCCCATTCCGAGGAGGCCCATCCATACATGCAGTCGGGTACAATATTCCACGAATTCATTCTGGCGGCTATATACCTGTAGATCTGAAGCCGGGGATAATATTCGCAGTCACTTCCGAGATATCTTTCAAGCCCGATGCCAATAACCGAATCACCTATAATCAGGCTGTTGTTAAACCCTGTAATGCAGGTATAAACTGCAGGGATCTCTTTACCTGGAAAATACCACTTATAATGACGGAAGGCCTTCTCAAGATCATCTTCAAGTACAGTGATATCAGGATACTCTTCCATTACAGACTGATAAACCTCATAATTTAGCTTATCGGTGCAAAATCCTGCCAGAAGATCAGCAAATGAAGGATTATCAATATCGCCTGAATTGATTATATAGCTGAACAACTGAAGAAATCCGTCATATTCTTTCCGAAGGGCAGGAATTGATGAGGCTATTTCAGCAGGATCGATTGAGAAGAGATCCTTTTCAAGTCGATGTATCTCAATGTCGGCAGAAACAGAAGAGATGTTGACCCTGTAAGGATATCTTTTGCAGGATAATAATCCGGCAATGATAAAAACTGCAACTACGGTGCCTGTTAAACCTGCCCTCATGACATGTAATTTATTAAGTTCCCGAAAATAAATACTTTTCACTGTTATAACAACTATTATCTTATACTTATAACTTCAATTATTATTTGTTATTTTTACTGCCCTGATGATTAATTTAATATAATAACACTGAAAATTATGGAATCACAAAAGAGAAAATTTACCAGCAAGGAATTCATTCTGTTACTGCTGTTTTTTTTCTTTATTACTCTGAATATTAAAGCCCAGCAAAGGATAAGTATTGGATTACATTTTGACCCCCTGATAAGCTGGTTCGGGTCCGATATTAATGAGGTTAAGAATGACGGGGCAAGACCCGGAATTAATTTCGGACTTACATTCAACAGATCTTTCACTCCAAATTATTCCTTTTCCACAGGAGTGAACCTGATCAGTGCTGCCGGCAGGCTTACCTGCAGCGATACCACCAGGCTTGAACCTTATGACTCCGGAGATGGATTAATTACGGTTCCCCCGGATGAGGCAGTTCTGTATAAAATCCAATACGTTGAAGTACCACTCGGATTAAAACTCAAGACAAACCAGATTGGTTATCTTACCTTCTTCTCCGATGTAGGTGTAGATCCTAAAGTAATGGTTAGCGGAAAGATGAACGTCCCGGCACTCGATATTGACGGTGAAAAAGCAATGTCGGAACTCAAGATGTTTAACCTGTCATACCATATTATTGCAGGTATTGAATACTCACTTGGAGGTAATACTGCTGCCGTAATCGGACTCGGTTTCGAGAACAACTTCCTTGATATTACAAAAGATAACGGTATACAGCCTGAGGATAAAATAACTCATAAAATGATATCAGTCAGGCTTGGGATCAACTTCTAACTAATACAATATGAAGATAACCGTTGCACAGCTGAATTATCATATTGGCAATTTTGCCGCAAACAGGGATCTGATATGCAGCGCCATACATAAAGCAAAAAGTGAAGGCGCTGATCTTGTAGTGTTCTCTGAGCTTTGCATACCAGGTTACCCGCCTCTTGATCTGCTTGACAGGATCGATTTTATCGAAAAATGCAACACGAGTGTTAGAGAGATTTCTGAAGAATGCCGGGGAATTACTGCTATTGTAGGATCTCCGGTAATAAATAATAACCGGAATGGTAAGAAGCTATATAATTCGGCACTTGTGCTTTCGGAGGGAAAGATCATTTTTTCTGCAAATAAGGCGCTCCTTCCTACATATGATATTTTTGATGAATATAGGTACTTTGAACCCGGAGCAAGCTTTAATACATTCTTATTCAAGGGATTAAAGATCGCCCTGACCATCTGTGAAGACCTGTGGGATGAACAGTCATTTGATAATGAGTTTGAGAAAAAACGTCTTTACACCATCTCCCCGATGGATGAACTCGCAAAATATAATCCTGATATTATCATAAACATATCGGCATCCCCCTTTTCATATACCAAGACAGATATTAAGGAGGATATTTTTAAAGGGAAGGCTGCAAGGCATAAAATACCTCTTATAACGGTAAACCAGACAGGGGCCAACACGGAGCTGATATTTGACGGAGCCTCCATGATAATAAACAGTAAGGGCGATATCTGCAAAAGACTGCCTTTCTTTCAGGAGGCTGTCGAAACCTTCACAACAGAAGATATTTGCGAGGGGGCTGTATCTTCTGAACCGGAGAAGCCACAGGTTGTTGAACTTATCTATAAGGCCCTTGTAACCGGTATCCGTGACTATTTTACCAAAACAAATTTCAGCTCGTGCATCATTGGCCTGTCAGGGGGAATTGATTCGGCATTATGCCTTTGCCTTGCCGTAGAGGCACTCGGGAATGAAAATATAAGAGCATTATTGATGCCTTCACGTTACTCATCAGAACATTCTGTGATTGATGCTGTTGATCTGGCTAAAAGGCTAAGGATTCAGTATGATATCGTTAGCATTGAAAAACCTTTCAGTGTATTTGAAGAAGATCTCAAACCTCTGTTCCGCGGCAAAAAAGCTGACGTGACAGAGGAGAATATCCAGGCCAGAATAAGAGCCCTTCTGCTGATGGCTGTGTCAAATAAGTTCGGATGCATCTTGCTGAATACATCAAACAAGAGCGAGGCAGCTGTTGGCTACGGCACCCTTTACGGCGACATGGCAGGAGGACTATCTGTACTGGGAGATGTTTATAAAACAGACATTTACAGGCTTGCCGGATATATAAACAGAAATACTGAAATAATTCCTGCTAATATAATTACCAAACTGCCCTCCGCAGAGCTGAGACCAAACCAGCTTGACACAGACTCAATGCCTGATTATAAAATACTTGACTCTATATTGTACCAGTATATAGAATTACAAAAACCTGTGGAACGCATAACGGGTGAGGGTTTCGATAAACACACTGTGGAGAGAGTGATCAGTATGATCAACAGTAATGAATATAAGAGATCCCAGGCACCCCCCGTTCTAAGGATATCCTCCAAGTCATTCGGAACGGGAAGGAGAATGCCTATAGTGGCCAAATACTGACACTATTAAAAAACTATGTGTTATTGATTCTGGTTATTCCCTGAAAAAAACTCTTTTTACCCTTCCTGGAATCGAAGTTAAAATCTCATAAGGTATAGTCTGGCATTTTTCCGCCATTTCATCGATTGTAATATTCTCGCCGAATATCTCTGCTTCATCACCCTCCTTTGCTTCAATCCCTGTTATGTCAGTCATACACATATCCATACAGATATTGCCTGTTATAGGGACCCTGCTACCTTTGATGAACAACGATCCATTACTGTTTCCAAGTTTCCTGTTGAGTCCGTCGGCATATCCAACCGGAAGAATCGCGATAATCCGTTCATTATCTGACACATCTGCACATCCGTAACCCACAGGTTCTCCTGCCGGAACCTTTTTGATCTGCGATATCCTTGTTTTAAAGCGTCCTGCAGGCTTAAGCGTTAAGCTCCCGAAAAAACCGGCACCATATAATCCTATACCCGGTCTTACCATGTCATACTGATATTGGGGGAAGCGGGTTATCCCTGATGAATTACAAATATGCCGAAGGAAGGGGTATCCTGCTGCCTCCCTTATCTTTTCAGCCACTTTAATGAATATCTCTGCCTGTCTGTGAGTGAACTCGTCAAACCCGGGATCTTCACTCGCAGCAAAATGAGATAATACTGACATTATCTTAATGGATTCCGCAGATCTGATACATGATATTAACATGTCAGTATCATCGGGCAAAAAACCAAGCCGGTGCATTCCCGAATCAATTTTAATATGGACCGGGTAGCCGATAAGTCCATGCCTGGAGGCTTTATCAGAGAATTCATCGAGAGAGGAAAAGCTATATATTTCGGGCTCAAGGTCATATCTGATGATTTGCTCTAAAGATGATGGATCGGGATTCATCACCATTACCGGCAGGGTAACACCTGCATTTCTCAGTTCAACCCCCTCATCAGTATAGGCTACTGCAAGGTAACTGACACGATGGTACTCCAGTAATCCTGCTATTTCAGCAGGACCTGCTCCGTAGGCAAAGGCTTTCACCATTGCCATAATACGTGTTCCGGGATCCAGGCACCTGCGGAATTCGTTGAGATTATGTGCAATTGCATCAAGGTTTACCTCCAGAAGTGTCTGATGTACTTTTTGCTCAAGTAGTTTTCCTATCTTTTCGAATTCATATTTACGTGCACCCTTGAGAAGTATTACCTCATTCCTGAACATCGAGGGTTTGAATCGCTGGATGAATTCATCGGTAGAATAAAAAAACTGAGTCTCTCCATCAAACAATGAGCTGTTCCCTGCGAGTCCGGGACCTATGCCGATGAACCGGTTTATTCTTTTTTTCCTGACCAGTTCCGCCACTCCTCCATATAGATCCTTCTCATCCCGTCCGCTCTGGACAAAATCAGAAAGGATAAGGGTTGTCTTCATCTTACTCTGCCCCTTCAGGTATTCTATTGCCATCCCCAGGGAGCCGGGATCAGAGTTATAGTAATCCTCGATAAGCTGGCAATTATTGATCCCTGCTTTCATTTCCATACGCATGGCTACCGGCACAAGACTGCTCAATCCCTTCCTGATAATTTCAGTATCGGTTTCCAGCGCCAGGCAAACCGATGTCACAGTCATGGCATTTTCAACTGAAGCACGGTCATTAAAAGGAATAATAAAATCATAAGTATTGCCGCGGAAACTCACCTCGATACCGGTAGTACCATCGGGAAGAGGATTCTTTTTAATAAATATCTCCGCATTCCGGTTTTCACATGACCAGTCAACAACTCTTTTTCCACTTGACAAATTTTCTTTTGATAACAGCTCACGGATAATGTTATAATCACTGCAATAAACTATCATCGAGACATTTACAAATAACTTCAGCTTTTCCCCGGCTTTGGTCATAAAGTCAGGAAAGTTCTCACTATGGGCATCGCCTATATTAGTAATGACTCCAATGTCAGGTTCAATAACTCTTTTGAGAGTCTCCATTTCGCCAGGTTGAGATATACCTGCTTCAAAAATTGCCAGTTTGTACTTTTCATCAAGTTTCAATACCGACAAAGGAACACCGATCTGGGAATTGTAACTTCGGGGACTTCTGATTACCTGAGAGGAAAGCCCAAGAATATCTGAAAGCCATTCCTTGACAATAGTCTTACCTGTACTGCCTGTAACAGCAATAACGGGTGATTTAAAGTTACGTCTTTGATGAGCTGCAAGAAGCTGGAGTGCGGCAATTGTGTTTTTTGTCTGAATGAAGGCTGCGTTTTCGTAAGATCCCATGTTATCCGGTAACCTTTCAACAATAAAAGTCCTCACTCCTTTTTTGTAAAGGGCATTGACAAAAGAATGACCGTCATGATTTTTCCCGCAAATCGCGAAGAAAGCCATGCCTTCCGTAAAGCTGAACCGGCGGCTGTCGGTAAGAATATCATTTACTTCAAGATTCGGATCCCCTGTCAGTCTTCCATTGATAATTTTTGCAATATCTGATGAAATAAGGTTCACGTCAGTTTATTTAATTACACTTTAATTCAATTTTCTTATTAATGCGATTCCGTCATAATTATTTTTAACCTTTCTCCATACCTTCATTATTATTTCCGGATTTCCTGATTCCTAATATACTGTTATTTATTAAAATATAAATTGTAGAAACCTGTATCAGATGAACTGGTGCAATATAACGTAGTTCAAATGGTCCTGCATAGGCACTGAAAGCATAATATATTGCCAGGAAGATCCATGACATCCGGAACAGGGTCTCCTGCCAGGATTGCCATTTGATTCGTTTTCGTTTTATCAGGTATATGAGGATTGCCGCAATTACCATTATCCATATTATCAGCCTTGATACAGGGATGATGAAGAATAGCTTTTCAAATATTTTGCTTCTGCTGTATACTTTTTCCGTTTCATCAAATTCGAACCATTTTTTCAACAGATCATCGGGTATCCCGTCAGTTTTAAAGCTTTTTATGATCTGGTCCTGAGTCGGATATAATATCAATCGGCAATTAGGCAGGAGATAGTACCTGATAAATAACAGAGGGTGTTTTCTTATCACATACGATCCGAATTTACTGTATACATTTTCTCCCAGATAGTTCCACATATAAAGGTAAATTCTGTTCCGTCTCTGCATTTCATAAAAGTGATATTTCTTTAATGGCATTTCATTGTTCCACATGAATTTAGCCGATGGTTTCACTTTTAAAACCAGTAAGGTATCCTGTTGTACAATAAATTCTGCAAATCTTTTCACTTCTTCATCCTTAAATTCAGATGGATCAAGCTTGATATAAGGTACAATATGCAATGCATTATTTGCCAGCTGCCATCCGCTGAAACCCGAAAAAGTATTGACATGTACAAGTTTGTTTATTTTTACCTTCTGCTCCTTGTAATAATTAAAAACAAGCAATATCGGTGTTATCATCAGGGCAATACATATTAAAATATTTCTTCTGAATAATGACAGGTAGACAAATAACATTGTGACAGGTAAAAAAACCAATCCGGTATATCTGACATTAATAAGGAGAAGAAGCAAGATTATATTAATTATACTGAAAACCAATCTGTTCAGTGTTTTGCTACAATAGAGCATCCATATCGCGGAGGTGAACCAAAGTATTGTTAATGTAGTAAAAAGTGAATCACTTAATACTGAATTTGTAAGATAGATAACCAATGGGGAGAATATAGCGAACAGGGCAAATAAATAATACAGAATTGTATTCCTGGGCAGAAAAAAGAACTTAATTGTAAAAACAAAAAACATAGTACTGATCGTACATAAAAAATATTGAATGAATACCAGGAGATGAATTGAAGAAGACAATCCGTGTATAATAATCAGGAACCGGGAATAGCCGAAAGGTCTGAAAGTATCAATTCTGTCTTTGACGGCAGCATTGATATAAGCGCCTGAATCAGATATACTTGCCGGATAAGGATATAAATAAATCATTAAACCGTACAGGATTCCATACAATACGAAAAAGAGTATCAGTTGATATAGATTCTCTTTCCTGAGCATGTATCTCCTAAATGATTCATTACAATCCTGTTGTTTAATCATGCTTTTCTTCATGGTAAAAATCTTCGGTATTAATATCCCAGATGTTTTCCCTGGATGTTTCATTTGTGATAATATTGTTAACTGCAGTAATTGCAGTAAGCATGGAATGATCCTGGTTGTTGTACTTATGCATTCCATTCCTCCCGATCAAAAAAAGATTCGTAAGCTTATCTGTGAAATCCCTGATGATCTTGAATCGTGAATATGTACCCAGATAAGCTGGATATGCTTTGGGCATTCTGACAATCATACTGTCAATGACCTCATTTTTATCAATAACACCGATGCTATGCAGTTCATCTGTTGCAAAGATTATAAAATCATTATCCTTCTTCTCCCATAATTCATCTCCCTCGCTGCAAAAATATTCAAGACCAATCCATACTTTATTAATGTCGGCAATCATATAAGGTGACCAGTTATTAAAAATCTGAAGCCTGCCTGCTTTCACACCTTTTTCCTGAATATAGATCCAGTTATCTGGAACCAGATCATTAAGAGTGATGATATTTGTTTCATTTCTAATCTTAAGTCTGTATAACAACAATCCAACCATAATAAAATCCCTGTACTTAAGACCATCACCTGTTTCTTTCACTTCTGAAGGAATTTCATCACCCATTGCGTTGATGAGATCTTTAACCGGCATGGAAGAAAAGAAATAATCTCCTGTCAGTGAGTATGTTGATCCGGTTTTAGTATTTATATAAACCAGTTCACTTATCTGGTTCCCGGAAAGGTTCAGTCGCACAACTTCAGAGTTCAGTATTATTGTGCCTCCTTTTTCTTCTATTATTTTTGCGACTGTCTCCCACATTTGTCCCGGTCCAAGTTTTGGATACATGTACTGTTCAATAAGGCTTGTATCAGTATTCTTTTGTTCAATTGATTTCTGGCGGGTGAAAATCATATTTATAGCATGATAGATGGCGCGTGATGCAGATAACTCCTTTACTCTTTGCGATCCCCATGAGGCTGGTATTTCAGAACAAGGAACACCCCATACCTTTTCGGTGTAATCTTTAAAGAATGTTCTGTATAGTTCTTTCCCAAACCTGCTAATAAAGAAATCTTCAAGTGATTTAATTTCTTTCACAGGGAAGATTTTGATCAGCATATATGACCAGGTTATTCTTATTATTCTGGCAAATCCCAGATTTGAAATAGTTTTCCAGGTTAATGATACCGGGTAATCAAACAATTTTCCGATAAAAAATATCCGTGATAATCTGTCCCTGATAAGCATTACAATGTCGGTTTTTTCCGGATCGGGACCTCCGGGAACTAATCCTTTTGGAGTCCTGGATTTATGATAGTACTTCTTTTTAAGAATCTCATCTTTTGAATATGAACCTTGCAGGGGAAGAATATTCTGCCACCAATTCATTATAATACTGGATTTCGAAAAAAACCTGTGCCCCCCTATATCTATACGGTTCCCTTTATAGACAACTGTCTTCGAAATGCCTCCTATATCATTTGTTTTTTCAATAATAACAGGTTTTATATCTGTTCTGGTAATAATTTCATAGGCAGCCGTTAATCCTGCCGGACCTGCTCCTATTATAATTGCTTGTTTACTCGCCATCAACAGATTGTATTATTTATTAAAGAGTATGAATTTACGGGCAAAAAAGTTCCAGAGATATATAAAAAAGGTAGTAATTATTTTTGATATAAGATAATACATTAATAATATGTCAGTAAAGAACCATAAGAATAGTTCATTTATTGCCAATCCTATTATACCAATAAGCATGAACAGCATGAATTCCAGCTTACGGTTCTCAACAGTTCTCCTGGCAAAAACCCAACTGATGCTAAGTAAATAATTAGTTGTAAGCCCCAGCAGAAAGGCGATCCCGGCAGATATTAAGTAATAAAGGTTTAGATAATTTGTAAGAAAGAACAAGGTGCTGAAATCAATAATAAAGGCAAGCCCTCCCACAAAAGTGTATCTTATTAATTGATGAAAGGTATTGTTAGTTTTTCCTTTATAGATGGAGTAAATTACTGAATATAATTTGCTTTTCTCCATTGCCTGATTTGCTTCAACATTTTCGATGACAATAATATTCCTTGTAAAATGAAAGCTGTACAGTTAATGATCATATTTACCAGAGATCTTGTTATAGCAATATCTGCACAAAGGTTCATACTTGTCTTTTTCACCCAGTACAACAACCTGGTCCTCTTCCGATTTTCTGAATGAATACTGGGCAAGGTTACCGCATCGTACACATATTGCATGAACCTTTGTGATATATTCGGCTATAGCAAGAAGGGCTGGCATTGGTCCGAAAGGATTTCCCTTGAAATCCATGTCGAGTCCTGCAATAACTACCCTTATTCCATTGTCGGCCAGCTTATTACAGACATCAACTATTGTATCATCAAAAAACTGTGCTTCATCAATACCTACAATTTTAACATCGCCGGTCAGTAAAAGTATTGATGAGGCATTGTCGACAGGTGTGGAGACAATTGATTTCTCATCATGTGATACAATTCTTGTTTCGGAATATCTTTTGTCAGTGGATGGTTTGAATATTTCTACTTTCAATCCTGCAAACTGTGCCCGCCGCAGCCTCCTGATCAGTTCCTCGGTCTTCCCCGAAAACATTGAACCCGTAATTACCTCTATTGAGCCGCGTTTACCGGTCAGTTTTACTGAATTCTCCAAAAATTCCATCTGTAATTATCCTCTTCGGTTGTATACCATTTTGCTTTAATATCCCGTTCTGACTTGAGAATATTAGTTACTTTTGCAAAATAAGGAAATTGGTTTGTTTTATTAACAAGAAAAGGAATGGATTTCAACGCGACCGTCGATTTAATTATTAAAGATCTCGATGAGGCCAGGGAAATCATTGATGATCTCAAGAACTATCCAGGGGTACCGTTATTGCAGATAGAGATGGCAAAATCGAAATGCAAAAGTGCCGGAGAAATAATCGCTCTCCTTAAGGGTCTCCGGAATGAGGTGCCTGTCCCGAACCATAAACAGCCGACACCCCCTGTTACAGAAACCAAAGATGCACCTGCAGGACCTGTTACCGGGAATGAAGACGCGGGTAATATTCATCCTGTATCTGAGACTCCCCATCCTCCAAAAGGAGAAAACAAAGAGGTCGCTTCATCTCCTTCAGGCAAAAAGCCCGATTCATCAACAATAGGGGATTCTTTCAGTCTCACAGACCGGCTAAATGAGCAGATGGGAAGCATAAGAGGTGAAAATAATGTTTCAGAGATAATAAAGACAAAACCGTTGGCAAATCTGGATGATGCAATAGGAGTTAATGACAAATTCCTGTTCATCAGGGAGCTTTTTAACGGGAGTCCTGAATCTTATAATCAGGCTCTTGACAGACTCAACGGGGTAAAAAGCTTTGATGATGCCAAAGCTGTTCTGATGGGTTTTACAGGAGATAACAAGGAGACCCGGATCGTTAAGCAGTTTCTTGACATTATAAAACGCAAATTCCCTTCTGATGAGTAGATTATTCCTTGTCCCTACTCCCATTGGTAATCTTAAGGACATAACATACCGGGCTGTTGAAATCCTGGCCACTGTTGATATTATCCTCGCCGAGGACACACGACATGCTTCAAAACTTCTTAAACATTACAATATCAGGTCAGTTCTCCAGTCACACCATATGTTCAATGAGCATAAAAGCGTCGAATCAATCTGTAACAGGATCCTTTCGGGAACTACCACAGCCCTTATATCTGACGCCGGTACTCCGGGAATATCTGATCCGGGTTTTTTACTTGTAAGAACATGCCTGGAGAAGGGTATCCCTGTTGAGACTCTGCCGGGACCAACTGCATTGATACCTGCCCTGGTGAATTCAGGCCTGCCCTGCGAACGTTTCTGCTTTGAAGGCTTCCTGCCGCATAAAAAGGGCAGGAAAAAAAGGCTGACAGATCTTGAGAGCGAGACTCGTACAATGGTTTTTTATGAATCTCCCTTCCGGCTCGTGAGGACTCTCGATGATATGGCTTCACATTTCGACCATGACCGGGAAGCCTGTGTGTCAAGAGAGCTGAGCAAGGTTTTTGAGGAAAACATGAGAGGCTCATTGTCATATCTTTCAGAACATTATAAAAAAACAGCTCCAAAAGGAGAAATAGTTATCATTGTTGCCGGGAAAAAAGAATAATCTGTTATGAAACGATCTATTATTCTGATAATCCTGTTTATTCAGTTTCCATGTATTATCTCTGCCCAGATACTAAAAGGGAAAATAACGAGTGTGACAGGTGAACCAATTCAATATGCAACAGTATATATTCAGGAGCTGAAACAGGGAACTACGGCCAATACAAAAGGAGATTACGAAATAAAACTCCGGGCCGGCAAATACATGGTAACTTATCAAAGTCTCGGATTTTCGCCGGTTTTCTACAATATTACCATTTCAGATCAGACCATCACCAGGAATGTCACTCTGCCATCACAGTACTATGAGATACCTGAGGTAAGAATAACTGCCACCGGGAAGGACCCGGCATACGGTATAATGAGAAAGGTCATTGGCATGGCTCCTTACTATCTCAATAACATAAGTTACTATAAAGCAGATGTTTACCTTAAAGGGAATCTCGTTTTTAATAAGATCCCGAAGCTCATGCAGAAAGCAATGAAACTTGGAGCATCGGATGAGAGCGGATCAACAACCAGCTCCAGAACCATCAAAGTGGGTGATGTCTATATGATGGAATCATATAATGAAATTGAATTCACTGCTCCCGACAAATATGTCCAGAAGGTTATTTCAATAAACAGTACTTTCCCTGACGAAGGGGATGATATATCACCTATGGACATTATCAATGCAAGTTTTTATCAGCCGATAGTAGCTGATATTGCCATATCACCTCTTTCTCCACAGGCTTTTTCACACTATGATTTCAAATACCTGGGAGCGACACCTCAGGGAAATATAACAGTCAATAAGATAAAGGTTACGCCGAAACGAAAAAGCCAGCAGCTCTTTGAAGGAATAATCTATATTATTGAAGATCTCTGGTGTCTTTACAGTGTTGATCTCACAAATGAAAATATTGCCGGCCGGATTAATGTTCAGCAGCTTTATATACCTGTGCAGGACGATATATGGATGCCCGTAAGCCATAAGTTTATAGTTGATCTTGAAATAATAGGCATCAGGGCCGAGGCCGGTTACGGCAGTTCAGTAAAATATGCCGAAGTAAGACCAAACACTTCACTCAGGAAACCGGAATCTGTTGATGTAAATTATTTCGGGAAACCGGTTGCCTCTCAGCCTCAGAAGGATCAGCCTGTAACCAAAAACCAGGAGAAGATTGATAAGATACTTGAAAAAAATGAACTGTCAAACCGTGATATGGTCAGACTGGCCCGTCTAATGGAAAAGGAATCCGAAGAAACACTGCCTGACAGTGTAAGAAACAACCTGGAAATAAAGGAAAAGACAATAACAACTGTTGAAGAGGATGCAAATCAAAAAGACAGTACATACTGGGCGGAGATAAGACCCATACCGCTTTCCGAGATTGAGATGAAAAGTATAAGGATACGTGACAGTATAAAGATGGAGTCATCGGTCAGGAAGATGAAAACTGACACTCTTTCACGTGTTGAGAAAAAGAAAGAGAACCGGTTCATCAGAACTCTTAAAGATATCTGTTTCGGTCATACATGGTCCGACACAACCGGATTCAACTTCAGATTCGGAGGGTTTCTTGACTTTGATAATTTTAGTTTCAATACAGTTGATGGTTTTGTCCATGGAATAGACTTCAGTATCACAAAGAGATGGAAAAACAACACATCTCTTTCATTGTACCCTGATATTCGCTATGTATTCAGCCGTGAGCAACTTTTGTGGAGACTGAACGGTAACTTTTCCTATGACAGGATCAGGCAAGCACAATTTTTTTTCAGGGCAGGGATAACCAGCAGGGATATCGGAACAGGAGGAAGCATAAATACTTTTTTAAATTCCATAACATCATTGTTCTTTGAAAAGAATTACCTTAAGCTATTTGAAAACAGATACTTTGCTTTTGGCCACAGGAGCCGGATCTCAACCGGAACTTATCTTGAAATGACTGCTGAATATGATGACAGGAGGGTACTCGAAAACAATACTTCATTTGCGTTTATCAATTCATCAGCTGAGTATTCGGATAACATGCCTGATAATTTATATTTATCAGCAGAGGCAGATAGTATGTATGCTTTGAGAGACCAGAAGCATTTTGAATTTGTAACAAGTGTAACATTTACTCCAAGGCAGAAGTACAGAATAATAAACGATGCTAAAATACCCTGGGGTTCCGACTGGCCTGCCTTTAAACTCACATGGAAACACGGGATCAATGAGTTCACTGAACTGACAGACAGGTACAGGCATTTTGACATGATCAGGTTCGAAGCGTCTAAAGAGCATGATATGGGTGCCTTCAGCGAGTTCAGGTGGCGAATAAGGGCAGGCGGATTCCTGAATAAGAAATATCTTACATGGTATGATTTCTTTCATTTTAATTCACAACCACTGCCTGTCCTGATTAATAATTACCAGGATGCCTTCAGGCTGTCTGAATATTATTCACTGAGCACTAATGAATTCTTTGGTGAGGCCCATATTAAGTATACAACACCTTACCTTTTGCTTAAGTACCTCCCCGGACTCAGTAAAACCCTGATGCGTGAAAATCTAAGCCTCTCCTGGGTGGGATCCGAATTTCACAAGAGTTATACTGAAATTGGATACAGTATTTCAGAGTTGTTCCTCGTTGGAGAACTGGGAGTATATGCCGGATTTAAAAACCTGTCATATGAAAGCATTGGTGTAAGGCTGGTATTGCGCCTGAATTAAGGCTTATGCAAAAGGAGGTTCGTCGTGATTATCATACTCCTGGCCGAAGCTTCCGCCGGTACTTCTGATTTTATCATGATTCATCTTTGAACCCAGCGTTATACTCTGTGTGTCGCCAGGTTCCGGAGCGTTGTCTATATCAAAATCATCAATATCAATAAACTGAGCTTTCTCCTCTCTGAATCTTAGTTTTACATCATCAACGGGACCGTTACGGTTCTTGGCAAGTATTATCTCGGCTATTCCTTTTGTTGATGATCCGTCATCAAATGTCGGGATCCCGAATTTTTCCTGGCGGTGTATAAAAACTACCATATCAGCATCCTGTTCAATAGCACCCGATTCCCGAAGATCAGACAGGAGAGGACGCTTTGTGCCTCCTCTCATTTCAACTGACCTGTTAAGCTGAGAAAGTGCAATAATCGGGACATTCAGCTCCTTGGCAATACTCTTTAGCGATCGCGATATATTACTTACCTCCTGTTCACGGCTGCCTGCGTCTTCCGGGCCAGACATAAGCTGAAGGTAATCAACAATAACAATATCAAGCTTATGCTGAGCCATCAGGCGGCGGCATTTTGCCCTTAGTTCAAATATTGAAATGGCCGGCGTATCATCAACGAATATGGGAGCCTGGACAAGCTTCTTGATCCTGGCATCCAGATGTTTCCACTCCTCTTCAGAAAGACGGCCATTCCTGATCTTGTCTCCGGGAATATCGGTCTCTGCAATTATAAGCCTGTTAACAAGTTGTATTGACGACATTTCACACGAGAATATCGCCACCTTTTTCCCGTGGTCAATCGACATATTCCTTGCCATTGAAAGTGCCAGTGCTGTCTTTCCCATTGAGGGACGAGCAGCAATGATGATAAGTTCTGATTTTTGCCATCCGGATGTCAGCCTGTCAAGTTTTGTGAAACCTGAAGGAATGCCAACAAGTGCATCTTCTCTCTTGCCGGCCTCTTCAATTTCCTTTATTGCTTCCTTGATAACCATATTAATGGGAGATACTTCTCTCTTGATGTTGCCTTCGGCAATCTGGAACAGGGCATTTTCAGAAAAATCGAGAAGATCGGTAACATCTATCGAGTCATCAAAGGATCTTGACTGGATCTCCGTAGAGACTCTGATCAGCTCACGCTGAATATATTTCTGAGCTACTATGCGTGCATGATAGTCAACGTTGGCTGCGGAAACAACCTTCGAAGTAAGCTGGGTAAGATAAACGGGTCCTCCTACACTTTCAAGCTCATGGTAATTACGCAGTTCTTCAGTTACAGTATAAAGATCGACTGGAAACTCCCGCATTGAAAGGTCCGAAATTGCCTTGAAGATCTTTTTATGTGCATCCTTATAAAAACTCTCAGGCTTAAGAATGTCAAGTATGGTTATCACAGCTTCCTTTTCAAGCATTATTGCTCCAAGAACAGCCTCCTCCATATCTATAGCCTGCGGTGGAACCTTCCCGAGATCAGGTAATGACATAATATTTTTTCTGCTACCTGTTGTTTGTTTTGCCATTGATGTTATATTGCTGATTGATTGATAATTACATTGTGACCAAAAAGTCTTACCGGCAGTTTCAAAGGTATGAATTAGCAAGTTTTATAAATGCAGGATACCAGGTTTATTACAAACAGAAAGTGTTAAAAACTTGTTGAAAAGCTAAAAAAGAATAACATTAACATCAAATTCAAAACCTAATGGTAATTTTACAGGATGATTTCTTTTCCGAAAGCAAAGATCAATATCGGGTTAAAGGTAGTGGAAAAGCGTTCCGACGGCTTCCATGATATTGAAACAATATTCTATCCTATCCCATTATCGGATGCTCTCGAGTTTGTAACAATATCCGGGAAAGCCAGGGAAGATGAGCTGGTAGTTACAGGCATTAACATAAGAACACGACCTGAAAAGAATCTTATCATCAAGGCAGTTAAAAGATTAAGGACAAGCTATCCCGTTCCCATACTTAAAATACATCTGCACAAGGTAATTCCTTCGGGGGCAGGGCTGGGCGGAGGCTCCTCCGACGCTGCCTGTATTTTAAAGAGTATCATTAAACGTTTCAAATTTCATATAAGTGAAACCGAGCTTAAATCCATCGCCCTGGAAACAGGAAGTGACTGTCCCTTTTTCCTGAACCCGGTGCCATCCATAGCTACAGGACGCGGTGATATACTAAAACCGGTCAAACCTCTTCTGGAAGGATATCATCTTATCCTTATAAATCCGGGTTTTCGTATAAGCACCAGAGAGGCCTATCACAATTGCCATCCTTCGAAACCGGAGACCAGTCTGGAGAAGCTTTTTCCCCATAAGATATCTGACTGGAAGAAATACATTGTTAATGATTTTGAAGATTTCGCTTTTAAGGTATACCCGAAGGTAGATGAGCTGAAAAGTGCCCTGTACAAACTGGGAGCCGTCTACTGTTCAATGACAGGAAGCGGATCTTCTGTTTACGGTATTTACGAGAGGAAGCCTAAAATTCCAGATAAGCTGAAAGAGTTTATAATCTTTGAGGGAACTCTATAGCCTTATTCCATCTCTATCAGGACTATTCCCTTTGATATTTTGTCGCCTTTTTTTACCAGTACATTTTTTACTATTCCATCCATTTTGCATTTAATCTGGTTCTTCATTTTCATGGCATCAAGGATCATAAGGAGTTCTCCCTTTCTGACAATCTGGCCCGGTTCAACCACAATATCGAGTACAGTACCCGGGATAAAACTCATCACCATCCCGGGATCGGCAGATTTGTATGGCTGCCGGTTTGCATATTTACTGCTCAGCCTTGTTTTGTACAGTCTGGTATTTATATTCAGAGTACCCAGATTTTCAAATTTCTTCATGATCGTTTCTTCCTGTTCCTGAAATATTTATAATCAAAACGGAGGCACCCCATGTTTCTTCTCAGGCATCTGAATTAACTTATTCTTTGATACTGTAATGGAGTGAATGAGGAATTTCCTTGTCTCTCCTGGTTCGATAACTGCATCAATATAACCGCGTGAGGCTGCAACATAAGGATTTGCAAATTTCTCCTTGTATTCTTCAACTTTTCTCTGACGGGTTTCATCAGGGTTATCAGATAACATTATCTCTTTTCTGAAGATTATGTTTGCGGCGCCCTCAGGCCCCATTACCGCTATTTCTGCTGTTGGCCATGCAAACACAAAATCTGCCCTGAGATGGCGTGAACCCATAGCTATATATCCGCCTCCATAGGCTTTCCTGAGTATCACCGTTATTTTGGGAACTGTGGCTTCGCTATAGGCATAAAGCACCTTTGCACCGTGACGGATAACACCTGCATACTCCTGGTCAGCCCCCGGCATATATCCCGGAAGGTCTACAAAGGTTATTATTGGGATATTAAAGGCATCACAATAACGAATGAACCTTGCAGCCTTATCGGATGAATCAACATCGAGGACGCCTGCCATCTCAAGAGGCTGATTTGCAACAAATCCGGTTGTTTGCCCATTTATCCTTCCGAAGCCGATTACCATGTTCCTGGCATAGTGCTCCATGATCTCAAAGAAATCCGAATTATCAACAACAGCCCGGATAATGTCCCTGACATCGTACGGAAGAGTAGGATCATCGGGAACAATCTTTTCAATATTGTATTCTGCCTGGGGTTCACCGGGATCAAAAGGTCTGGCTTTTCTGTCATTACTCCACGGGATGAATGTTATCAGCCTCTTTATCTGTTCAAAGCATTCATCCTCACTTTCAGCAAAGAAATGTGCATTACCGCTTATTTCGCTGTGAATTCTTGCACCTCCCAGTTCCTCCATCGATATCTCTTCCCCGAGCACTGTTTTTATCACCTCGGGACCTGTGATAAACATCTTTGATATATTGTCAACCACAAATACAAAGTCGGTAAGGGCGGGAGAATAGACAGCCCCTCCCGCACAGGGGCCAAGTATTACAGAAATCTGGGGTATTACTCCGCTTGAGAGCGTATTTCGAAAGAAGATCTCACCATAACCGGCAAGTGAGTTAACACCCTCCTGTATCCTGGCGCCGCCTGAATCGTTAATGCCGATAAGAGGTATTCTCATTTTGAGGGCATGGTCCATTATCTTTGTGATCTTTCTTGAGTGCATCAATCCAAGTGATCCGCCGGCGACTGTAAAATCCTGGGCAAATAATGCAACAGGGGCGCCATAAATGGTACCTGTGCCAATTACCACGCCATCACTGGCAAGTGTCTTCTTGTCCATGTCGAAATCACGGGCATCATGCTCAACGAACATGTCATATTCGCTGAAAGAATCCTTATCAAGCAGAGACATAATACGCTCACGGGCAGTGCTTTTTCCAAGGGCTTTCTGTTTTTCAATGGCCTGTTCACCACCCCCGAGCAAAAGTTTTTGCCTCCTCTCGTGTAATTCCTCTATCTTCTTATTAACTGCCATAGACTTATAATATTAAAATATGTTTTCTCCCCAGGACTATCAGGGTTACAATTTTACATAAAATGAACGGCTTTAGGGTGCTATTTGGGAGCCAATTTATAAAGAATTAATGCAATAACTATATAAATGAAATTGGGGATCCACATTGCAATCATGGGTCCAAGGTTACCCTTTACAGAAAATTGTGCCGCAAATTGAAGGAACAGTATATATGAGAAGCTTAATGCAAGCCCAATTCCAATGTTCATACCTATCCCTCCCCTCAACTTTTGCGAGGAAAGGGCAACCCCTATCAATGTAAGGATAAATACTGCAAAGGGACTCGAAAAACGACGGTGTTTCTCAATCAGGAAAACATTCAGCTCATCTGATCCCTGCAGTTTCAGCAAATCAATATAATCATCCAGCTCACGGTAAGTCATGGTCCCCACAAATCCGGGGTCTCTTGAAAAATCAGTGGGTCTTATAATGAGGGTCGTGTCAATCCTGGTACCTCTTGTCAGTATCTCCTCGTCACCATTTATTTCCCTGATCAGATAATTGTTCGCCACCCATTTTGAAGTAGCCGTATCATATGCTACAGTTGGTGAAGAGAGTTTTGCAGCCAGTCTGCCATCTTTGCCAAACTTCTCTAATGTAAAATTCCGGCCTCGCATATAGAGGGGACTGAAGGATTCCATATAAACATATATATTCGGGTAAACCTGCCGGTGAATATTGTCAACATTTGCTTTTCTCCACTGGGGACGGTAATATTTATCTTCAAAATCCATCCTCTCCAGAGCAGTTTTGGGAATCACAAAATTGGTCAGATAAAATATGAACACTGCAATAATAAAGCTGGAAAGGAAATAGGGCCACATCATCCTCTGAAAGCTCATTCCGCTGTTAAGAATGGCAATTATCTCAGTATTGGCAGCCATACGGGAGGTAAAAAAGATGACGGATATGAAAACAAAAAGAGGTGCAAAGAGCGTGGCAAAAAATGGAATGAAATTCAGGTAATAATCAAATACCACAGCCCTCCACGGCGCTTCTCTTTCCATGAAATTGTCGATTTTCTCGGCAAAGTCAAAAACCACTGCAATAGTCATTATCAGGACTAGAGAAAAGAAGAATGTTCCCAGGAATTTCCTGATGATATAGATATCTATTATTTTGAGTTTAAAAGAACCTATAACCTCGCAGAAAGCTTTTTTATCATTGACTCTTTCCATATTTTAAAATTCCCTGTAATTATTTTTTCCCTGGCTTCCCTTATCAGGCACAAATAAAATGCCAGATTGTGTATACTTGATATTTGTGATCCAAGGATCTCTCCTGAGATGATGAGATGCCTGAGATATGCTTTGGAGTAATTAATGCTCACTTCAGAAGGAGCAGATGGATCTATGGGGCTGAAGTCATCGTTCCATTTATTGTTTTTTATGTTTATTATCCCTTCCGATGTGAACAGCATTCCGTTACGTCCGTTTCGTGTCGGCATCACGCAGTCGAACATATCGACGCCTCTTTCGATTGCCTCAAGGATATTTACCGGTGTGCCAACTCCCATAAGGTATCTGGGCTTATCTTCAGGAAGTATCTCATTTACTATTTCTATGGTTCTGTACATCTCATCTGCGGGTTCGCCGACTGACAATCCCCCAATGGCATTTCCCGCCATGTCTGCCCGGGCTGTCTTCTCCGCGGAAATTTTCCTCAGATCATCGAAAATTCCTCCCTGGACTATCGGAAAAAGTACCTGTTCAGCACCCCAAAGAGGTTCAGTTGTCCTAAACCTCTCCACTGCCCTGTCGAGCCAGTGATGAGTAAGCTTAACAGATTTGGCGGCATATTTATGATCACACGGAAAAGGAGCGCATTCATCCAGGACCATCATAATATCGGCACCTATAATCCTTTGTATATCAATGGTATTCTCAGGAGTGAAGATATGTTCAGAGCCGTCAATATGAGATTTGAAGATTGCTCCTTTTTCAGTAAGTTTCCTGTTGCCCGAAAGAGAAAAAACCTGGTAACCCCCGCTGTCAGTAAGGATTGGAAGATCCCATGACATAAACTTATGCAGCCCTCCTGCAGCTTTTATTATATCCGTTCCCGGACGAAGATAGAGGTGATAGGTGTTGGCAAGAATGATCTTCGCATCAATCTCTTCTGTAAGATCACGCTGGAGTATCCCCTTAACGGTCCCTCCTGTACCGACCGGTATGAATATCGGAGTGGGAATATCTCCATGGTGAGTTGTCAGAATACCTGCTCTTGCATTTGATTCCTTATCCCTGCTCTCAATTTTAAACATATGACCCGGTCGTTACTGGCAGCACAAATGTAATTCATCCGTTCGGCCTGAGGAAATTATACCACTTTTTTTTCTCCATTCCGAATATCTTAATTAATATTGCTGCAATATTTTGAAAGTCAGCTGATGTTCCACGAAAATCTGTTTTTACTGATAGTATTCTCGTTGTTTTTATTATCCGGAGCAATCCAGATTTTCTATTATCTTTATTATTACCTTGCTGTTATTCTTTACAAACATCCTGAAGTAAAAGTTTCTAAAAATCCTGTTTCCGTGATCATCTGTGCAAGGAATGAATCGGTGAACCTCACTGAATTCCTTCCATCAGTTCTCAAACAGGATTATCCTGATTATGAAGTGATAGTCGTAAACGATTGTTCTGAAGATAATTCATATGATATACTGGGCGGCTTTCTGAAGCAATACCCGCATCTGAGGATATCCAATGTGAACAAGGATTCTAAATTCACTCATAATAAAAGATTTGCACAGTTCATTGGTATTAAAGCCGCCAAAAATGATCTCCTTCTCTTTACCGACGCAGATTGTCAGCCTGAGTCTGATAAATGGCTTGATACAATAGTCTCGCAATTCGAGGATCATATTAACTTTGTTCTTGGATATGGCGGATATTTTAAAAGAATAGGCCTGTTAAACAGGTATATACGATACGACAGCATGACCATTGCCATGCAGTACCTCGGTATGGCCATTCGTGGAGTTCCCTACATGGGGGTAGGAAGAAACCTTGCATACCGGAGGTCTCTGTTTTTCAATAAAAAAGGCTTTGGATCACATAACCATGTGATATCAGGTGATGATGATCTTTTTGTCAACTCAAATGCCGGTAAAAACGATACTACCATAGAATTCAGAAAAGAGACACATACAAGATCTGTTCCTGTCGCTTCAGTTACTGAATGGGTGAAACAGAAAAAAAGACATATGATCACAGCCCGTTATTACAAGCCGGGGGATAAGTTAAGATTAATTATGGAACCATTTACCAGAGTGTTGTTTTATGTCTCACTTATTATTCTGCTTTCTAACCTTTTTCTCTGGCAGTATGTACTTATTATCTGTGGCCTGAGGCTGATAATTCAAACCATTGTGACAACTCTGGCACAGAAGAGATTAAATGAGCCGGGTATTGGAGTATTTTCATTATTTTTTGATATCTTTTCACCTGTGATCAACGGTGCGATTTATTTAAGCAATATCCTCACCAGACCGGGCAAGAACAAATGGAAATAAATCAGGGGCTTTCAGATAAGGCAAAAAATGATCTGATAATGGTTGAAGAGGCAAAGAAGGGCAATGAAAAAGCTTTTGCAAGCCTTATGAACCGGTACAGGGATTCCATCTATTATATGCTTCTTAAGATGGTTAATAATCCTTCCGACGCTGAAGATCTTACAATTGAGGCTTTTGGAAAGGCCTTCAGGAACATCGATTCCTATACACCCCGGTATGCTTTCAGCACATGGCTCTTCATGATCGCAACCAATAACTGCATCGATTTTGTAAGAAAAAAACAATCCTCCCCTATCCCTCTCGACCAGGGTAATGAGGTTATAGATGATCTTACACACAATATCCAGTCCGATCTTCCCGACCCCGAAGAAACGCTCATTAATGAACAGAAAATAACCACACTGAGGAATATTGTCAACCAGCTTAAATCGCCCTACAGGGAAATAATTGAGTTAAGGTATTATAAGGAGTATTCATACGAGGAGATAGCTTCTGAGCTAAATGTTCCTCTCGGAACAGTAAAAGCCCAGTTATACCGCGCAAAAACCCTGCTATACCATATTTTTGTAAAAACAGGCAACAGGTAATGCCGGATGCTATATTCAGATATTTCCCTTCACTATCATGCCTTCAGAAGGAGAGGATTTCCCTGCTGCAACCCCTTTATTTAAAATGGAACTGCATGATAAATGTGATCTCGAGGAAAGATATGGATAATTTTTTCATTCATCATGTACTTCATTCATTGTCAATTGCAAAGATCATCTCATTTAAATCAGGCACCCGAATTCTTGATGTGGGCTCAGGAGGGGGATTACCCGGAATGCCCCTGGCCATAATGTTTCCCGAATCCAAATTTACTCTTCTCGATTCGGTTGGGAAAAAGACAAGGGTAATATCTGCCATTGCTGATGAACTTGATCTTGAAAATGTAATAACAGTAAGAAAAAGAGCCGAAGATGAGGATGGTAAATATGATTTTATTACAGGCAGGGCAGTTACGCAATTCAACCAGTTTGTAAAACTGACCACAAAAAACATTTTAAGGAACAGTAATAACACACTGAAAAACGGGATCATTTACCTGAAGGGAGGAGAGATGAAAGAAGAACTTGCGCCGTTGATGGATAAAATCACTGTCTGGAATATTAAAGAATTCTTCAATGAGCAATTCTTTGAAACAAAAAAAATCATTTACCTGCCTCTCTGATTATCCTGAAAAAAATATTTTCCGGGGTTTTAAAATCTAAAAAAAGCTCTATCTTTGCGATCTCAATTGAAAAAAGTACTGACAATAAAATAATAAACTGATGAAAAGGACATTTCAACCATCAAGGAGAAAAAGGGCAAACAAGCATGGATTCCGAGAAAGAATGTCCACACATAACGGAAGAAGAATAATAAATGCACGAAGGGCAAAGGGGAGAAAAAAGCTCTCTGTTTCCTCCGAACTTAAAACAAAAAGCTGATACCATATTAATTATAACAGTAAAGAGGTGCCAGACAAGGCACCTTTTTTGTTAATTTTGGCCTCATCTCCAAATCCTATGAAGGAAATTCTTGATAATATCAGCAACCACGATGTCAGGCATATAGCAGATAAAGTTGTTTCGGGAACCCGTCTTACTCCCGGGGAGGGTTTGCTTCTTTATACCGAAGCCGACCTGTCTCTTCTCAGCTGGTTATCAGGTATTGTCAGGAGAAGAATCAACAGTAATAGTGCCTTTTTCAACCGGAATTTTCACATTGAACCAACAAATAAATGCGTATATAACTGTCGCTTCTGCTCTTATCACAAACCGGCCTCTGATCCGAAAAGCTGGGAATTCACCCATGAGGAAATGCTGGAGATAATCAAAAGATTCGATAATAAAGATGTTACAGAGGTCCATATCGTCGGGGGTGTTCATCCCTTACACGATCTTCATTATTATTGCAGCCTGATCCGGAAAATTAAAAATCATCGACCTTCACTCCATGTAAAAGCATTTTCAGCCATAGAGCTCGACTATATGATAAAAAAAACCGGAATGACAGTTAAAGAGGGGCTTGAAAAGCTTAAAGAGTGCGGTCTCGGCTCAATACCAGGAGGTGGTGCCGAAATATTTGATGAAAAGATAAGGGCTCAGATCTGCGATGAAAAAACATCCTCCGGAGCATGGCTTTCGATCCATGAGGCAGCTCATAAAACAGGGATACCATCCAATGCCACAATGCTTTACGGACATATAGAAAGCTATTCACACAGGATCGATCATATAGAGAGGCTTCGTAAACTACAGGACAGAACAGGCGGTTTTAATGCTTTCATTCCGCTGAAATTCAAGAAGGAAAACAACATCATGTCGTACCTTGGTGAAGTAAGCACAATCGAAGATCTTCGTAATTATGCCGTTACCAGGATCTACCTCGATAATATACCGCATATTAAAGCATACTGGCCCATGACAGGAAAAGATGTTGCTCAGTTAAGCCTTTTATTCGGCGCTGACGACCTCGACGGAACAATTGAGGATACCACAAAAATATATTCCATGGCCGGAGCCGGGGAACAAAATCCGGTGATGACAATTGCCGAGATAAAAAATCTTATCAGCGAAGCCGGATTCGAACCTGTCGAAAGAGATTCATTATACAATAGATTATAACAATAATTTTATCAATACATTTGCGTTATCACTAATGGACAACTGCCTCTATGAGCTTAAAGAAATTTATTTTCAGTAAACTATTCCTGAAACATCTTGCCCTGGCCATAATTATTGCAATAGGAGCGCTTCTCCTATTACTCCTCTGGCTGAATTTCTATACAAGACATGGCCAGGCACGGCCTGTTCCGGATTTTACAGGTTTAACAATGGAGGAGACTGAAGCACTGGCAAAAAAAAGTAAGATGAACTACCAGGTCATTGATTCGGTTTATACCTCGCTTGTTCCGCGCGGATGTGTGGCAGAACAAAATCCCGAACCCGGATTTAAAGTAAAAAAATGGAGGAACATAATACTGACAATCAATGCTTTCCGTCCAGAAATGGTTGCGGTGCCCGACCTCATTAATTTGCCGTTAAGGCAGGCAAAAGCAATAATAGAGAGTGCAGGTCTGGAAATGGGGAAAAAAACCTATAAACCTGATCTTTCAATTGATGTTGTACTTGCTCAGCAGTATAACGGGAAGGAGATTGAACCAAATGATTCCCTTCAGAAGGGCTCCTTTATTGACCTGGTGCTTGGGAAAGGCCTGAGCAATCAAAGAACCAAAGTACCTGATCTTATTGGCATGAGACTTGATCCCGCGCGTGACAGGATCAATGGAACATCACTGAATCTCGGTACTTACATTTTTGATAATACCGTCCGCACCAGCGAGGATACAATAAATGCTTTCGTTTACAGGCAAAATCCTGATTACAGGGACGATGCAACGATCCAATTCGGATCATCCATGTATCTCTGGCTGACAGTGGACTCTCTTAAACTGCCTCTTGATTCGGCGCTGGTGGCCTTGCCCGATACGGCACTCCCTGCCGTATATTTTCCCGGAGCAGCTATTTGATTTATATGATAAAAAGATCAATAATAAATATCATTCTGTTTTGCTTATGTATTAATCATGCTGAAAGCCAGGAGGTTGTTACAGGTCTGCAAACCAACAGACTGCTGAAAAATGCCAAACCTTTTTATGCCGGATCCAAGTCATCAGCCGGAGATACCCTTGAACTTCCCTTCTTTGATGATTTCTCGGGCCGGTCTTTTTTACCTGACACATCAAAATGGTCGGATGTTTATGTTTTTATTAATAATACATATACTGATAAACAGATCACAGCCGGTGTAGCCACCTTTGATGCACTTAACAGCACAGGAGAATTATATGAAACTGCTTCATCTATTCAGTTTGAAGCTGATCATCTTACCTCACATCCTCTCAACCTGGACTATCCTGCAGGCGAAAACATAAGGCTCAGCTTCTGTTATCAGGCCGGCGGATTGGCAGATTTACCCGAAGAAAACGACAGTCTCACCCTCCAGTATTATGCACCTGAAGAAGGAAAATGGTATTCTGTTTGGAAAAGTAAAGGAAATAGTTATCCGGATTTCAGATCGGTGATAATAGGAATTGACCAGGACCGGTTTTTAAAAAAAGGGTTCAGGTTCCGTTTCATAAACTATGCAAGCCTCAGTACTAACCTCAATGACCTTTCACTGATAGGGAATTGTGACCAGTGGAATATTGACTATGTACTGCTTGACAAAAACAGGGAGCCGGACGATACAACCTATGCTGATGTGGCCTTTACTCTCCCCTTGCGTTCACTTCTTAATAAATATGAGGCCATGCCGTGGAAACAATTCCAGGAAATTCAATATCAGGAAATGGGCGATTCCATAACCATTCATTATCGCAATAATGATATTATTATAAGAAACGTGACCAGGAACTTTGAAATATGGGATCTCTACAATATTTCTCCTCCTAAGTCATTCACTGCCGGAGCGATGGATATATTTCCTTCATCAGCTGTTGACTATAAAGCTGAACTTATCTATACATTTAAAAATGAAAATCCTGACTCTGCATTGTTCCTGATAAAATGCTGGCTCATCACCGATAATTTTGATCCTAAAGTGAATGACACAATGGTATATTACCAGCATTTCAATAATTATTTCGCTTTTGATGACGGATCAGCCGAGGGAGGATACGGTGTTAACGGACTTGGATCAAACAATGCAATGGTGGCTTACAGATTCAAGTCATTCATACAGGACACACTAAGAGCTGTTCAGATATGCTTCAACGACAGTTACATGAATTCCAACCAGCGGTTGTTTGACCTGATGGTTTGGGATGATGCAGACGATAGTCCCGGAGATGTCCTCTATACACAGGAAGAGGTGATGGTTAAACTGACTGATAACCTTAACGGATTTCACACGTACGTATTTCCTGTCTCCGTCCCTGTTGATAATACTTTCTATGTTGGATGGAGACAAAGATCAGATGCATTCCTCAATGCAGGACTTGATATTAACACACCTCATAAAGGCAGGCAGTATTATTGGATCAACGGCAATTGGAATACTTCACAGATATCCGGCTCAGTTATGATAAGACCTGTTTTGGGCCCTTCTCTTGTTACATCAGTCAATGACATGCGTTACAGGAATGACAATATACTGCGTTTCTGGCCCAATCCTGCAAATGACTTCATAATTATTGATCCCGGTGATTCACAGGCTGCCGGTTTGCTTAATATTTCTATTTTCGACCTCCAGGGACGTGAACTGATAAATGTTCCATTGAGAGGAGACAGAATCGATATATCATCATTGCGTGAAGGTCTGTATATTATAACTGCACACGATAATGGAAGATCATTGGGATATAATCGTCTCGTTAAAACAAAGTAACCGTTATAAATGGCTGAAGAGGAATTAGTTGAACAACAGGAGCTCTTTGAACATCACAGGTTCATGGTTGATCCCGGCCAGTCACTTATCAGAATTGACAAATACCTCTCTGCCAGGATGGAAAATATTTCCAGGACACGTATCCAAAATGCTGCCAATGCCGGCAACATACTGGTAAACAACAAACCGGTGAAACCAAATTACAAGGTTAAGCCGGATGATATTGTACAGATAGTACTGCCGAATCCTCTCAGGGAAATTGAGCTGATTCCCGAAAATATTCCTTTTAATATTGTCTATGAGGATGATGATGTTATTATTGTAAACAAGGAACCGGGGATGGTTGTACATCCTGCTTACGGCAATTATAGCGGCACACTGGTCAATGCACTCATGTGGCATTTCAGGGATCTTCCTCTGTTCAGCTCTGGAGAGCTGAGGCCGGGACTTGTTCACAGAATTGACAAGAACACATCAGGTATTCTGGTCATTGCAAAGAATGAGCTTGCCCTGAACAAGCTATCAAAACAATTCTATGAACGTACCACCGACAGAAAGTATATTGCACTGGTCTGGGGTACTCCCGATCCACGGGAGGGCACAATAACAGGCAATGTGGGAAGAAATATCCGCGACAGGAAGATCATGCAGGTGTTCCCCGACGAGAGCCAGGGAAAACCGGCAATAACACATTATAAGATCATTGAGGAGTTCGGTTATACTTCACTTATCGAATGTAAGCTCGAAACCGGCCGGACACACCAGATAAGAGTTCATTTCAGCAGTATCAGACATCCTCTTTTCAATGATGATGAATATGGCGGAGACAGGATCCTGAAAGGAACAACATTCAGCAAATACCAGCAGTTTATAAAAAACTGTTTTAAAATACTTCCACGCCAGGCACTTCATGCAAAATCACTGGCATTTGATCACCCGGCAACCGGCAAGAGAATGTTTTTTGATTCTGAATTACCTGAGGATATGCAGCAGGTAATTGATAAATGGCGTAAATATATCTCGTTTAGATATTCTAACTGAAATTCGAAATAATTATTAAACTAAGTTATACAGAGTTATATCAAATACTATAATTCCCGGAAATGCAACAATAATAATTGTTAGTAAACAGCTCCTTTTCATTTTTTATATTCTTAATGTTTTATCAGAGGTAAATAATATCATATTACTCACATTAATGATTAATTTTGATTTTATAATTAAGGAAACACATGAGAAATATTGCCATTGTTGCAGGAGGTGATTCCTCAGAATTTGAAATATCTGTGAAAAGTGCAGCTGCGGTGAATAGTGTTCTATCTTCAAGGTACACAATTTTTATAATTATGATCAGGGGTGTAAACTGGTACTGGGAAGATAAAAAGGGGCGTTATCATTCCATTGACAAGAATGATTTTTCTCTTATCGTTGATGATTCAAAAATCAGGTTTGATGCTGTCTTTATTGCCATTCACGGGTCTCCGGGTGAAAACGGACTGCTCCAGGGCTACTTTGATATAATGCAGATCCCTTACAGCAGCTGCGGATCCTTTTGTTCAGCCCTCACCTTTAACAAACAGGCCTGTAAGCTGTTTCTGAAAGAGTACAGGATCCCTATGGCTGAAGCTGTCCTGATACGAAAAAGTTACCAGATAGACCCGGAAAATATTATCGGACACACAGGATTACCCTGTTTTGTAAAACCCAATGACAGCGGATCAAGCTTCGGGGTGACAAAGGTCATGGACAAGGATAATCTGATGTCAGCTGTTGAGATTGCATTTAAGGAAAGTGATGAGGTTCTGATCGAGACATTTATGAATGGAAGGGAGGTGGCATGCGGCATTATCAAGAGCAGGAAAAAGACTCTCGTACTACCCGTGACCGAGATAATAAGCAAAAATGAATTTTTCGATTTTGAAGCTAAATATACCCCCGGGAAATCTGATGAGGTTACTCCGGCTAAGCTCTCATCTGAATTGACCAAAACTATAAAGGATTTAAGTTCAGAAATTTACGATTTACTTGATTGTAAGGGCATTGTAAGAGTAGATTTTATCATTATAGGTGACAAGCCCTTTTTCCTTGAAATCAATACCGTACCGGGGATGACTCCCGAGAGTATAATCCCAAAACAGGCTGAAGCTGCCGGCATTGATCTGCAGGAGCTTTACTCGATGGTTATTGAAGATTTGTTTATATAATAAAGGCGTCAGGTCTTTAGGATTATGCTTTTTATTCATTTGCCTTTTTTAATGCACTTGTGGTAGTAAAGTATTTTGTAATTATACCAGCCACCTCCCATTCCGGAAGACTACCTTCTTTCAAGTATTCGAGGAACTTTGAGGTTACCTGTCCAAAATGTTCTTCATGAGTGGTCCTGTACTTCCCTGGTATGTTGATTTTCAATACATTCTCATTCACCGCTTCAACGGAAAGACTATCATATGGAAAAGCTGCCAGCTTCTCTTCAAGCTTTGTTGTGAAATCGTTCATATTGGTTGCCTTTATGTTTTCGATATAAAGTACAGGTATAAAATTCTCTTCAGTTCCCTGCCTGATCACAAGATCGCATTCGGTTCCGTGCATAACCGAGTAGTGGGTGTCTCCGCCACCCGGGGGTGCTTCGTAATTCCATGTAACAGATACTTTTGCCCACATTCCCCTAATCTGGTAGAGCATTTCGCCATTGGCAAAAACATTCAGTTTACCATTCTTTACATCCTTCTGAAGGTAATCAGGAAATTCTTCAAGGCCCGTAACCTTTCTAAATTCCTCCTTATTTATTACTGTGGGCCATCTTTTCGCCTCAACCATATTAATATCGGAAGGATCAAGTATTTGTTCCGGGAAGCATTCCCATTGTATAAGGTCGACAAGATGTGTTGTTACGTCAACAATCCCCTCGCCCTGCTGCTTAACATCAAAGAACCAGGCCGGACGCAACAGGGGTGTTCCCGATACTATCTTTGAAAAATGGTGTACACTTACCTTTGTAACTGCCGGTTCCTCCTTTGTTCCGGTCATCAGGTTTCCGAAGATCTCCTCCTCTGAAGAGAGTAGTTTCTGAAGTACAGTTGTCACCTCATATCTTTCAGTCATAATATCATAAAGCAGAATCCTTTTATCTTTTGCGATTAAAAAGGCTTCCTCAAGCTGTATAAAATCCTCAGGATAAATAATCATGGGTTTATCTGCCAGCACATTCAGTCCGGCATTCACAGATCTTAAAATATACTCATCTTTTTTCTCATTATTACCAGACAATACAACTACATTGCCCGGTTTCTCTTCCAGCATTACTTTCAGGAAATCTTCACCGGTATAGACTATCTCATTCCATTCTGTCGGATTATCAGAACGGCTGTTGTATGAATTTATCCTGTCTATATACTGCTGACAATCAGGACCTTCCGGGGCATAAACATACACATCAGGAGAAACCTCATCGTACATTATTTTCTGGACCAGGGCTGCATGAAAATGTCCCGGATCAACAGTTATCAGATGTACCAGATAGCTCTTTTGCATGGCATCCTTTGATTTTTTATCAGATTGTTTTTTTGCTCCACCCGATCCGCATGATGCCAGGATAAGGGCAGGGAGGATTAATAAAAGCACGTTTCCCATTTTCAACTATGCTATATGAATGAAATCAGGCTGTATATATCTGTTTTGAATTGTTTTTTACCGTTGTGATGAATGCGTGTATATTTTCATCCCTGGTATCAGGAGCCATCCCTCCACCTACTGACCATATTATATTATCATGGTTATCTATCTCACCGAACGCTTTTTGTACAGCAACTTCAACCTCTTCGGGTGTTCCTGCAGCCATTATATCTCTTGGAGGAATGTTTCCTGCCAGAATTACCTCAGTACCGGCAAGGTTCCTGATCTCTCCCATCGAATGCCTGTATGAGAAATTGAACATGTTAACACCCATTTCCTTAAGATGACCGGCTGTGATCAATCCGTCGGCATCATTATGCAAAAAACGCACTTTGGCTCCGGTTACTTCAAATATCCTTCTGAAACTGGGGATCACAAATTCCCCGAATTCATTTTCCCCTACGAAGCCTATAATGTCGTCGAGCAGCAGTACTCCGTCTATTGACGGAAAGCAATCTCTCTGCCAGCTTAACCAGTCGCAGACAAAATCAGTGATCTTGTTAAGAACCCTGTGAGTGCCTTCAGGATCGAGGGCAAGAGCCATCATGAACTCTGTTGTTCCCATGAGGAAGCTTGCTATGTTGAAAGGTCCTCTTGCAACAGCAAACCTTATCTGATGGTCAGTATCCCATATTGCCCTTTCATTGTTCTTCAGTCTTCTGATCATAAAAGGCAGCAATCCGTCGGTTTTAACATTTGGCTGCGGTAGTGAATCGATATCTCCGGTAATAATTTTTTCGGCATGAGGGAATTCATTTTCCGGGAATATCATCCTTGATCCGAAAGCAGATGGTTCAGTGCACATGCCGTATTCTGACCAGAATCCCGGCATAAACCAGGTATCCGGAAATGTAGTTATTACCTTAAGGTTAGCTTTTAACCAGAACTCGTCCGATACAAAGTAATCAATTGTAGAAATGCCATACCAGCCTGGTATCCAGGGACTATCAATGATAAATCCTGTCGGCTGATAATTCAGCTTCTCCCCTTCTATAAGTCTTATAAGATCATCCCATGAAGAATTACGCATAGTATTAATAATAGGCTAACTCAAAATAATTTATCGACTAAATTAAATAAATTATTTCTGCAATAATAATATTATTGTCTCCTATTCCCCCGGTTCAGAATTTTAATGTCTCAAATCTGTATGAATCTATGGGATCACAGGTACAGATCAGGTTACGGTCGCCATAGCCGTCATCAATACGACCGGTTGAGGGCCAGAATTTGTTTTCTATTATCCACCCGGCGGGGAATGCGGCCTTCTGCCGGTCATATTTATAGTTCCATACATCGGCAGTGACAACTCTTACTGTATGAGGTGCATTATGAAGTACATTATCCTCTCTGTCAGCTTTGCCCTCAATTATTTCCTGTATCTCGTTCCAGACCGACTTCATGGCATCAATGAATTTATCAAGTTCCCTGAGGGATTCGGATTCTGTAGGCTCCACCATCAAGGTACCATGTACCGGAAATGAAAGTGTTGGTGCATGGAAGCCATAATCCATAAGTCGTTTGGCAATATCAGCTTCGGTTACTCCGGCCTCCGCCTTAAAATTCCTGCAGTCAAGAATCAGTTCATGTGCCACAAACCCTGAGGTACCGGTATAGAGTGTTTTATACCATTTTTTAAGCGAAAAGGAAATATAATTTGCATTCAGTATCGCATATTTTGTTGCCTCTGTTAGCCCGTCAGGGCCCATCATAAGTACGTAAGCATGTGATATTGTAAGTATATGGCCGCTCCCGAAGGGAGCTGAGGCTACAGCTGTCGCAGCATGGCTTCCGCCGGTTTTTACCAGCGGATGTCCGGGCAGAAATGATGCCAGGCTGTCGTTTACCAGTATTGGCCCCATGCCCGGGCCGCCTCCTCCATGCGGAATGGCAAATGTCTTGTGAAGATTCAGATGACAGACATCTGCCCCTATGTATCCAGGACTGGTAAGTCCCACCTGTGCATTCATGTTTGCTCCATCCATATATACCATCCCCCCGTTTGAGTGGATGATTTCAGTCATTTCAACAACAGCCTCCTCAAAAACACCATGTGTTGAAGGATAAGTTATCATAAACGCTGCCAGTTTTTCCTTATGTTCTTCCGCTTTTTTCTTCAGATCCTCAACATTTATATTGCCCTTTTCATCACAATCAACAACTACAACCTGCATACCTGCCATCACAGCGCTTGCCGGGTTTGTTCCGTGTGACGACGAAGGAATAAGAACTACATTCCTGTGAGATTCACCCCGGCTCTGATAGTATTCCCTAATGACCATTAGTCCTGCATATTCACCGGCAGCCCCTGAATTAGGCTGAAAGGAGATAGCTGAAAAACCGGTGATCTCCTTTAATGCGTCACCCAGTTCATCCATGAGCTGGTAATATCCCAGAGCCTGATCTTTGGGTACAAAAGGGTGTATATCGGCAAATTCCGGCCAGCTCATTGCAAACATTGCGGTTGCCGGATTCAGTTTCATTGTACATGAGCCAAGGGATATCATGCTGTGAGTAAGAGAGAAATCCTTCCTTTCAAGCATTTTAATGTAACGCATCATCTCCGTTTCACTGTGGTAGATGTTAAAGGAGGCTGCTTTAAGATATTCTGTTTTCCGAAGGAATTTTGCATCAATGCATTTACAGTCACAGTAGGAATTTACCGGTTCATGTTTCCCCCCTGCATCCTTTGCAAAGATCTCAAGTATATCGTTAATATCGGAGAAAGAGGTTATTTCGTCGGTGCTTATGCTGACTGTATTTTCATCAGGGTAGAAGAAGTTTATTCCTGCGGCTTCCGAGAGGCTCCTAATATTATTTACATTATTCACCCTGATCCTGATTGTGTCAAAAAAGATGGTATTTACCTGATTATAGCCAAGTTCTTTCAGTGAAAAGCTCAGTGTACATGCAGACCTATGGATATGAGTTGCTATTCTTTTCAATCCCTCCGGGCCGTGGTACTGGGCATACATTCCGCTCATGGTTGCCAGGAGAGCCTGGGCTGTGCATATATTTGAAGTAGCCCTTTCACGTTTAATATGCTGTTCTCTGGTTTGGAGTGCCATTCTTAATGCTCTGTCTCCCTGGGCATCAATCGATACTCCAATAATTCTTCCCGGCATGCTTCTTTTCATCTCATCCCTTGTGGCAAAATATCCTGCATGAGGTCCTCCGAAGCTCATTGGCAAACCAAATCTCTGGTTTGAGCCCACTACAATATCCGCTCCCCATTCTCCCGGGGGAGTGAGAATCGCGAGACTCATCAGGTCAGCTGCAACGCCCACGAGGACTCCGGCAGAATGAGCCCTCTCTGTAAACTCCTTATAATCCCTTATCTCTCCTGATGCAGCAGGATACTGAACAAATGCCCCGAAGACCATCTCATCAAAGAGTGCCTCATCATATTTCCCAGTAATAAGCTCAATGCCAAGAGGTTTAGATCGCGTCTTAATCACTTCTATAGTCTGAGGGAAGATATCCTCATCAACAAAGAATTTATTTCCACCCGTCTTGACTGCTGCCCGCGACCTGGCGTTAAACATCATTATCATGGCCTCTGCAGCCGCAGTAGATTCATCAAGCAGTGAGGCATTAGCTATTTGCATACCTGTAAGCTCAATTATCATTGTCTGAAAATTCAACAGGGCCTCAAGCCGTCCCTGTGATATTTCAGCCTGATAGGGTGTATATGAAGTGTACCATGAAGGATTTTCCAGCACATTCCTGATGATCACCGACAACAATGCCACTCCATAATAACCCTGTCCGATAAATGAACGGAATATTTTATTCTTTGCCCCGAGTTTTCTGATATGGTTCAGATACTCATATTCGCTCATTGCCTCCGGCAGGCTGAGGGATTTTGAGAGTCTTATTTCCGGGGGCATTGTCTTGTCAACTAACTGCTCCAGGGAATCCACGCCAATAATCTCAAGCATCTTCGGCAATTCATGATTGCGCGGGCCGTTATGACGGTTAACAAATTTATCAAAAGACATATATTCTGATTTTTTAAAATCCATATTGTTCATTTTATACTACTTACTATCAGGATTGTTTGCAGAATTCTCCTGCAAATTTAAAGGTATTTACTTTACCTGAAGTAGGGGTTGCTGTTCATTTCCTTTTCAATAGTTGTTGCCTCACCATGGCCGGGATAAACAACGGTTTCAGGAGGGAGGGTAAATAGCTCTCTCTTAATGCTCTCAATAAGTGTTTTACGGTCACCGCCTGGAATATCGCTCCTTCCAATGCTTCCAGCGAAAAGAGCATCACCCGTAAATACAACCTTCTCTTTTTCACTGTAAAAAGCAAGGCTTCCCGGGGCATGTCCCGGCACATGCAAGGCAAGAAGGGTTTCTGATCCGAATGAAATCACCTGTTTATCAATAATAAAGCCGGCAGGATCAGCAGGTGTATCCATTGTCAAACCAAAAAACATTGCGAATTGTTGTGCATTTTGCCTGTTCATCTCTTCCTCGGCATGACAGTAAGCTCTAAGATTATATTTCTCAAGAAACATTCTGTCGCCGAAGATATGATCGGGATGACAGTGTGTATTCAGCAGAAGAACAGGCTCAAGTTTTTTCCGCCTGATGAGATAATCAAGTTCTTCAAATTCACCCCCATCGCAGCAGCCACAGTCGATTACGGCACATTTGCCTTTTTTATCTGAAAGGATATATGTATTGACATCAATAGGGCTAAAGACAAGTTTAGATATTTCCATAATTATTTATTATCCGTTCACTTTCCCTTTAAGCATGGGAACAAAAGCAAAAAAACCGTGAGAGGAATAATCAAAAGTATCTTCTCCTGTCCGCTGTACCAGGGTCATAACCTGTGTTCCACCCCCTCCAAGGGGGACAACCAGCCTGCCACCGGTTTTAAGTTGTTTCAGAAGGATTTCCGGTATTTCCGAAACTGCGGCTGTAATGATTATTCCGTCAAAGGGTCCGTACTGCGATTTGCCTTCATAGCCGTCGCCATAAAAGAAATCAGCAGAATAACCGAGTGAGGTAAGTTTTACCTGGGCTTTAAGAAACAGCTCCCTGAATCGTTCAATAGTATATACCTTTGCTCCCATTTCTGCAAGTATTGCTGCCTGGTAACCCGATCCGGTACCTATTTCAAGTATTTTATCTCTCTTTTTTACCTGAAGCAGCAAGGTCTGAATGGCAACAGTATAGGGTTGAGAGATTGTCTGGCCTGATGTTATGGGAAAAGCCTTGTCGACGTAAGCATGATTCAGAAAAGCAGGATCCATGAAAATATGCCTGGGGACGGTTCCTATAGCCCTCAGCACCTCTTCATCATCTATTCCTTTTCTTCGCAGCTCATCGACCAGTTTTTTTCTTTTGCCCTTTGCTTCAAAAGAGTCGTCTATATGGTCTCTTTTCATTTATTCTTAAAGGACAAAAATAGAAAAATTGTTTAACCGGATGCATGCAGTTTATCACAGGTTAATAAAAATTTTTATCTTCATGCAATCAAAAAATTAATTTCCCCGGTATTGATTACGAAACCCGATCCAGCCGGTATAAACAGAATTGATGATTCTCTGCAAGGCAGCAGAAGCCTCTATGACCGGATCCGGTGTATTGCTGATCCTCTTTTATCGGTGATTATTCTGATAGTTTTAAGTCCGCTGATAGTTATAGTAGCAGCAGTTATTAAGATCTCCGGCAGGGGACCAGTTATCTATACACAGGACCGGGTTGGTAAATACGGGAAGCCGTTTCTTATATACAAATTCAGATCCATGAAGTACAATTCCGAACATGGAAGGCCGCTTCTCTCGGGAAGCGATAAAGAGAGGGTGACAAATTTCGGAAGATTCCTGAGAAGATACCGTATTGATGAAATTCCAAATTTCATAAATGTAATAAAGGGAGATTTGAGAATTGTCGGGCCACGGCCTGAACGTCAGTTCTTTATTGACCGGATTTTGCTGACAGAACCCGGATATATTGAACTCCAGAAGGTTAAACCGGGCATTACTTCCTGGGGACAAGTGAAATTCGGTTATGCTTCAAATGTAGAAGAGATGGTTGAAAGGGCCCGGTATGATCTGTTCTATCTGAAGCACAGATCAATGTGGTTCGACCTTAAAATATTGATCTATACAATTGGAGTCATCGTCAAGGGCAAGGGAGTATAGAGTGCAGATGCTCAGGATAATCTGAATATTCCTGATGGTTTATATTCAGGGCCGCCAGGTTTGAGGATGCTCTCAAAAAGAATAACCTCTCTGACTGAAACATTTTGAAAAGTAATATCCCGGTATCTTTCAAGGGCTCTCCTGAGCAAGTCCGGATCCTTTATGGACTTAATCCTTCCAATTGTAATATGGGGCTTGAAAGGGCGATCCTCAATACTGAATCCTGTATCCCTCAGTCCTGTCACTACCAGATGGTTGAGTCGACCGAGCTCTGCTGAATTATCAATGCCCGTCCATATTACGCGCGGGTCATGGAAGTTTTTAAAGACCCCCGCTCCTGACAGATTAAAGCTGAATACGCCAAAACCCTGGCATACCTGCCTGAGCATTATTGCCGCTACCGTTATTCTCTCTTCTTCAGTATCACCGAGGAAAGCTAATGTAATATGAATGTTAGCCTGATCAACCCAGTTGATCTTATCATTTACCAATACAGCCTTAAGAGAATTGATCATTCTCAGCAGTGTCCCGTCAGGTTCAATTTTTATCCCGATAAAAATTCTTTTCACTTTTTTCCGGTTATGTTTTAAAGGATCATAACAATCCCATCCGGATATCCTGGATTATAAGTTCAATCAGTATATCTTCACCATAAGGGTCATATTCTGCCTTCAGGTTTGTGCCGAAAATACGTGCTATCCCCTGCCAGAAGGCAGCACTTATAAAACCCCGGTATTGGCGTATCAGGTCATATGAAGTATTATATGTTTCCCTGTCTATAAGCTTAATAAGCAGCTTCCCCTGGGTGAATGTCATATTTCTGATATCATCCTCATATTCTCCGAAAACATCTTTTTCCACATTCTTAATATAATCTCTTCTATCCTTTTCATTATCCATACGTACAAGTTCTGCATTTACCTCTGCCAGCCGGTTTCTTACGATAACGGCATAAGGGTAAACCTTTTTCAGATTATAAACAAGCCTTTCATACTTCCTGAACTGGGATCTCATCCTTCTCTCACTCCTGCCCTGATCACCGAGAACCACGACCTCTTTTATTTCGATCTCAGGCAAAATCTCTCCATCCCTTTTTACATTCTGCAGCAGGTAGATACGGTTTTGAATGGTATCATTTTCCGTTCCGGTTGTATCTGTCTGTCCTGACGCACAAATAAACAGAAATACAAATATTAATATCTGCAATGCCAGTTTCACTAGTATAACGTTCTCATGCAAAGTTATCAAATAACGGGCCATTTAATAACCATATAATAATTTTTAAAATCGCACCATAAATCACTAATCAGGGATGCCTGCCAGCTAAAAAAATTCAGAAGAAAAATGTGATGTATATCAAAATTACAATATTCATAACTCAGTTATCAGGGATGCAGGATTTACCGTTTGATTAAATATTGACTTTAGCAAAATTATTGTGTAATTTTGTTATATTATTCATTAAACTCGAGTATTATGGATAGCATTATCCCTGGTTATGAGTATGATATTTTCATCAGCTACCGTCAGAAAGATAATAAGTATGATGGATGGGTTACAGAATTCATCGATCACCTGAAAAGGGAAATAGAAGCAACTTTCAAGGAGGATATTTCAATTTATTTTGACGAAAATCCTCATGATGGATTGCTTGAGATACATAATGTGGATAAAAGTCTTGAGACTAAGTTAAAATCCGTTATCCTTATTCCGATCATTTCGCAGACCTACTGCGATCCCAACAGCTTTGCCTGGGTAAATGAATTTGTTGCATTCAATAAAATGGCTTCATCTGATCCTGTTGGAAGGGATATAAAACTGGCAAGCGGAAATGTGTGCAGCAGAATTATTCCTGTAAAGATCCATGAACTTGACGCTTCCGATACCGAACTGATTGAAAATGAACTTGGCTGCCGGCTCCGTTCCATTGATTTTATTTATTCAAGCGCCGGTGTTAACAGACCATTGAAACCGGGTGACAATCCCGATAAGAACCTCAATAAAACATTTTATCGCGATCAGATTAATAAAGTTGCCAATGCTGTAAAGGATATAATATACAGCCTTCACCCTGATGAGAAAAAAAGAGCAACAAAATCATACCAGACGAGTATGCAGGCTGGACAGATTGAAGGGAAACCTTTATCGGTTGCTGAAACATTTGCCCCGCCGAAACGGATTCCCGGTAAATACATTGCATCGGCAATTTTTGGATTGCTGGTTATTGTTGTATTAATCATATTTATACCAAAATTATTTCAAAAGACTAAATCGGAATTATCGTCAGGAGAGTTAATAAAGAAGGCTATTGCTATTTTACCTGTGTCGAACTTTACAGGTAATTCCGACCTCGATTATATTGCATCAGGAATTCAGGATGCTTTATGCGGCCAGTTAGGCCAGATAAGTAATCTGATTGTCAGACCCAGGTCATCTACCTTACAGTTCAGAGACAGTGAGGAGCCGATCCAGCAAATTGCTAAAAAACTAAGTGTTAATAATATTGTCGAATCATCAATAAAGGGATCTGAAGATAATCTTCAGATTGAAGTAAGACTGATTGAGGCCTTTCCGGATGAAAAATATATCTGGAGTTCCACATTTAATCAGAACTGGGAAAACATCACCAACATCTATAATGAGATAATACATCAAATTATGGATGGAATTAAAATAACTATATTACCTCAGGATGAGAAGAAGCTTTCTGATGAGATGGAACATGATCCCGAGATCCTTAAGCTTTATGACAGGGGAATTTATTATATGAATAAAAGAACACCAGAAGATTTTGAGAAGGGAGTAAAATGTTTCAATGAAGCAATTGAGATTGACCCGGCAGATCCGCTGCCTTATTTGGGTCTCGCTATAGGATACAGTACTGCCGGACATACTTCACCGGTATCGGAAAATGCCGCCGCCAGATCAAAGAGTTATGCACTTAAAGCCCTCTCCCTTGATTCAACACTTGCTGATGCTTATGTTGTACTTGCTGAAAAATATCTATATACCGGATGGGACTTTCCTGCTGCAGAAAAGTCATTAAAACGTGCATTGGAAATTAATCCGAACATACCTTCTGCACATTACACTTACGGATGGTATCTTTTTCTGATTAATAAGCCCGATGAAGCAGTAAATGAGATGAAAAAGGCTTTGGAAATTGATCCTATCGATCAGGTAAGCCAGGGATACCTTGCCTGGTTATTAGTTTTTATCGGAAGGTATGAAGAGGCTATAAAAGAGTCACAAAAACTATTGCAACTGCAATCAGACAGTACCCTTGCATATTATGTGATCGGATCAGCATATACTGAAATGAATATGCATTTCGAAGCGATAGAAATGCATACTAAAGGCCTTTCGATTGGCCCCGGATACGAGAATGGACTTGCCATTGCATATGCTCGTGCAGATCAGAAAGACAAAGCGATGGAAGTAGTTAACCAGATGGAAAAATACAGAGATTACTGGTGGTATGCTTACGGACTTGCACAGGTATATGCAGTACTAGGAGAAAAAGACAAAGCTCTTGATTGTCTTGAAATAGCATTTAAGAGTAAAGGTGATTTTGTACCATGGATGAAACGTGATCCGAATCTGAAATCATTACAGAGCGATCCAAGATTTATCGACATGTATAACCAATTGAATATTCCCGAATAGTTAATTAAAGATATCGGCAATTTTGTAAATCCTTTTTCTTTGTATAGCTTTCTCAAAAAACTAATTTTGAGAAAAGTCTCCATGTATGACTGTAAAGGTTGAAGATATTGAGGATCAGTCAAAATACAGACAGATCCTTACAGTTGCATACAATGACTTCACCGGTTTTGTTCTTGATTATCTGAGAAGAGGATCGGGAATGACGGTTTTGTACTGGTCAGTCTGTCTGATCTTCCATATTCCCGGTTTATGGAAATGGAGTTTGTCGCTGTTCCTTTTTGTTCATACGACAATGTGTGCCGGCGATTTTTATAATTTTTCTTTTGCCAGTTTCAGCACATCATCTTCCCTTACTATCGGGCGTATCCTGAAGGAATACTCATAACTGTTTTCCAGAAGGCGATACTGCGGATGTATACGGGCGCCCCAGGAGTCATCGCCTCCCACACCCATTTGCCCGAGATCGATGTTAAGGTTTACAAAATCACGTGGTTTAATATCATTTGTATGGGTATTTGCGCTCTTTGCATCATGTCTGTACATTGATAATTTCCCGGGCGATTCAAAATCGTCGTGGGTAAAATTGAGAGCTGCAAATGAGAACGGAGGTTCTCCGGTCACAAGGAGACCTGTGCCATTGTCGTCAGTCAGTGTAAGCCACTGTGTATCTGTTTTATAACCGTTTTCCTGGGGACGTATATATGGTACATACTGATCGGCCACGGTACTCTCATAAAGACCGATAAAGGCAGAAGTCTTCCTGTCGGCATAGTTTTCATGCGGTCCCCGTCCGTACCATTTAAGGTTTGTGAATTCGTCAGGCAGCTGCATCTGCATTCCCATTCTTGGCATTTCAGGTATCTTATCTGATACTTTGTTAAACGAATTGGAGATGATCATATCACCTGAACCGAAAATTGTATATACTGACGAATAACCGGCTATTTTTTCATTTTCATTTCCCGGGATATCATACCTGAAAATTATTACCACCTTTCCCAGATCAGGCTTAGTTATATTGGCTTTCGTTATAACAGCCCTTTCCCCTGCCTTCTTCCAGACACCCAGCCGACGATCCATTCCATTTCCGTAATCATTATCTGTCGGAGGCCGCCAGAAATCGGGTTCGGGACCTTTCCGGAACAGTTCCCTGCCCTTATAATTATAAGATTCCAGTCTTCCGGTTTCAAGATTAAAAACGATCTGCATGTCCACACCACTAACTTTCAGCTTATTACCCTCGGTGCTGGTCTGAAGTATTGTCAGTTTATCCTTTGATGGTATTGAGGATTTTTCTGCTATTGGCAGCCTGAACTGTTCAGCGGCATAAATATGATTCGGCGGAACACCGTTCCATTCTTCACTTCGTGATGCTCTTAAATTAAGAAAATACTCTGCACCGGGAACAGGTATTATCTCTTCAAACGGAAGAAGCACATGTGTTTTTGCTTTTGGTTTAAAATCGGGAATGGATAATTTCCCCGATTGTATTATTTTACCATCCGATACTATTTCCCAGTCAAAATTGAATTCCGACAGGTTGGTGAAATCATACTTGTTGGTAATTCTAATGAGTCCTTTAGCAAGATCAACAGGCTCAAAACCAATATACTGGTATACCTTCTTCACTTCATTAAGTCCCGGTTTGCCTGTCCTGTCGGGCCAAACAAGTCCATTAATGCAGAAATTGCCATCGCTTGGAATACCTTCTTCACCAAAATCGCCTCCATATGCCCAAAACTTTTCTCCGTTTTCGTCAGTTTGTAACAAACCCTGGTCTACCCAGTCCCACACAAATGCACCCTGCAGTTTTGGATATTTCTCAATTACATCCCAATAGTCCTGTAAATTGCCTGTCGAGTTACCCATCGCATGAGCATATTCACAGAGTATAAGCGGTCTGTCATTCTTTTCATCCATGGCATATTTTTCTATCTGTTCAATAGGGGAATACATGGGACAGAGTATATCAGTATGTCTTTCCGTCGTATTTGTATTCTTTTCCGCACGTTCATACTGCACCGGTCGTGTGTTATCTCTGTTTTTGGTCCACTTATAATTATTCAGGAAATTATGTCCGTCGCCGCCTTCATTTCCCAGCGACCAGATTATTACAGATGGGTGGTTCTTATCCCTCTCAACCATGTTTTGCATCCTGTCGAGATGTGCTTCTGCCCATTCAGGTTTATCGGCGAGAGTTATGTCCTTATTATAGCCCATGCCATGTGATTCAATATTTGCCTCATTAATCAGGTAAAGACCATATTTGTCGCACATTTTATACCACAATTCCTGCTGGGGATAATGTGATGTCCTCACTGCATTTATGTTATTGCTTTTCATCACCCTGATATCTTTCATTATCGTCGTCTCGTCAATAACATGTCCGTTCACATCATCATGTTCGTGCAAATTGGTCCCTTTGAGACAGACAGCGACTCCGTTAACAAGTAGCTGTGAATCAACAATTTCCACCTTTCGGAAACCAACCTTTGAGCTTACGCATTCCAGGATATTTCCCTTCTCATCCCTGAGGCAGATCACCAGGGAATAGAGTTCAGGTGTCTCTGCCGACCATTTCCTAATTTCGGGAAAACTCTTTTCAAAGTCAACCATGGCAGTACCTTCTTCAAGGGTTATATCCTTTTTTTCAGAAAAGACCTTCTGTCCGTTGTCAATGAGAGATGCTTCAACGGTGAAATCTTTTTCATGGGATTCCGTGCCTTTTAATGATACATCCAGTTTCATAAGTCCGTCCCTGTAATTATTTTCCAGATCGCCTCTGAAGAAGAAATCTGATATACAGGTTTTTGGTCTCGCATGAAGGAAAACGCTTCGCTGGATCCCGCTCAGCCTCCAGAAATCCTGATCTTCAAGATAGCTCCCATCGCACCAGCGATATACTTCAACGGCAAGAGAGTTGTTCCCTCTCTTCAAATACCTGGTAATATTAAATTCACCGGGTGTTTTGCTATCCTGAAAATAACCGACAAGCTGTTCGTTCACCCACACATAATATGCTGAACTAACTGCTCCTAAATTCAGAAAGATCTCTTTCTTCCTCCATTCCCGGGGAATCTTAAAATTTCTTTTATAAGAACCCACAGGATTCCATGAATGTTCAATGAATGGAGGATTCTTCTTATAAGGATAACCTATATTGACATAGACAGGGACATCATATCCCTTCATCTGCCAGTTCGATGGCACTTCAATATCATCCCACTCCCTGGTATCATAATCATCCTTAAAAAACCAGAAGGGTCTCTCGTCAGGTGAATTGGCACAGTGGAACTTCCATATGCCGTCCAGCAGTATGTAATTCGGTGAACCGGCTTTATCGGCTGTCAGGGCAGATACCTCATCATTGAAACTGACAAAAGTGGCATGAGGGGATTCCCTGTTCTGACTGAACATACCCGGATTCTCCCAGTCGCGGGGCTCCTTTTCCGTAAAAGCCACACCCTCATAATTGCTATACCTCTTACACGCAGTTGTGAAGAGTATTGCAAGAAGTAAATAAAATGATATTCTTTTCATCTTGTAAACATTAATAACCACCATAAAATTATAAAATTAGTATGATTCAAAAGAGTCCTGTGATCTTACCCGTTTGGTCAATATCTATTTTTTCTGCCGAAGGTTTGCCTGGGAGCCCCGGCATTCTCATTATGGAGCCTGCTATCGGGACAATAAAGCCGGCACCGGATGAAAGTTCTACTTCTCTTATCTTTATAGTGAATCCGCGAGGACGGCCCCTCTTGTTCTGATCGTCCGAAAGTGATTTTTGTGTTTTGGCAATACATACTGCCAGGTTACCCATTCCCAGTTTTTCGATTTTTTCCAGCTGGTTTTTAGCTTTTACCGTATATTCAACATGGTCGGCACCATACATCTTCCGGCAAATAGTATCTATCTTTTCCTCGAACGACCATGATCGTTCATAGAGCGGTTTAAAACTGTCAGGAAAATCAGCTGATGCCGTAAGGACCTGTTCGGCCAGTTCCACAGCACCCTCTCCCCCCTTTGCCCATGATTCATTCACAGCCACTTTCACATTCTGTGCCCTGCAGTGTTTTGTGAGGAGATCAAGTTCATCTCCGGTATCAAAATCAAACCTGTTGATAGCTACTATAGGGCTGAATCCAAAGTATTTCATGTTCTCGATATGTTTGTCGAGGTTGTCGAATCCTTTCTGAAGTGCCTCTGTGTCTTCATTCTGTAATTCTGACCATTTAACTCCACCATGATATTTCAGGGCCCTTACTGTTGCAACGATAACTACCGCATTTGTGGTTAAATTACCCACCTGTGATTTGATATCGAAAAATTTCTCGGCGCCAAGTTCGCTTGCAAACCCTGCTTCAGTAACTACAAAATCATTTAATGAGAGTCCCATTTTGGTTGCTATTATTGAGTTTGTTCCCTGGGCAATATTTGCAAAAGGTCCACCGTGTATAATAGCCGGAGTACCCTCAAGTGTCTGTACGAGGTTAGGCATAATGGCTTCTTTAAGAAGTGCAGCCATTGCACCCTGTGCTTTAAGGTCGCGGGCAAAAACCGGCTTGTCGTCGTATGTATAACCTATAAATATATTACCAAGCCTCTCTTTAAGGTCGACAAGATCGCTGGCAAGACAAAGTGTTGCCATCACTTCTGATGCAGCCGTTATATTATATCCTGACTGCCGTGGTATGCCTTCATTAGTCCCGCCCAGACCTATTACAATATCTCTGAGCGATCTTTCATTCATGTCCGTAACTCTCTTCCATTCTATTGTTCTGGGATCGATCCCCAGCTTCCCGTTTTTTAATTGTATATTATTATCAATCAGAGCAGCTAACAGATTATGAGCTTTTTCAACAGCGGCCATATCACCGGTGAAATGAAGGTTTATATCCTCCATGGGAATTACCTGTGAGTAACCACCGCCAGCAGCACCGCCTTTAATACCGAATACCGGTCCCAGGGACGGCTCGCGTAAAACAACCGTAGTCTTTTGCCCAAGGCGGTTCAGGGCCTGTGCAAGACCAATTGATGTTGTTGTTTTCCCTTCCCCGGCAGGAGTAGGCGTTATTGCCGTCACAAGAATCAGTTTTGCCTTTTTAACCTTTTCCTCATCAATAAAATGAAGAGGTATCTTTGCTTTGTACCTGCCATAAGTTTCCAGTTCATCCTGCGGGATGCCTAGCTTTGCGGCTATCTCAACAATAGGTCTTATCTTTGCCTCCTGGGCAATTTCAATATCCTGTTTCATCATATAATAATTTGATTTTAATGGTATGATGGAACCCACATGTAGCTGATTATTATAATATTGTGTTTAGCTTCGCTGAGCTCGCAAGCTCGGTTGTGTATGCAAATACATGTGGGTTTCATCAGTATATAAATTTATTTGCTGTATTCTCTTAAACTAACAAACAACGAAACTAGTATTTCAGTTTTAATAATAAAGAAGTTTATAGATTTTTTGTAAATTGGATTTTATACAAGACATTGAACAGTTTTACCACAAAAATAAAAAATATGGAAAAAAAAGTCACTGAATTATACGAGGAGTACAGGGAGGGGCGGTCATCCCGCCGTCAATTCCTTAAGAAGCTTGCACTTGTAGCCGGAAGCACAGCTACCGCGACGGTATTAATTCCGGTCCTGGAGGATAATCATGTTAAAGCAGCCGATAAATCAGCTCGGGAACCATCTGTCACTGCAGGGTTTATCAATTATACCGGTGTAACCGGTGATATGAGGGCATATCTTGCCAGTCCGGAGAAGGGCAGTAAATTCCCTGCTGTTATTGTAATTCATGAAAACAGGGGCTTAGTCCCTCATATACAGGACGTTACAAGACAATTGGCCAGGGAGGGATTTCTGGCTCTTGCACCTGATGCACTTTCACCTGTAGGCGGCACACCTGAAGATATAAGCAATGTGCGTGAGCTGTTCAGTAAGCTCAACAGCGAGGAAACAACAAAAAATTTCGTGGCAGCAGTTAAGTATCTCAAAACACATCCCAAATCGAACGGGAAGGTCGGCTGTACAGGGTTTTGCTGGGGAGGCGGAATAACCAACGAGGTAGCTGTGAATGCACCCGATCTGGATGCAGCTGTACCTTATTATGGCAGACAGCCATCTGTTGAGGATGTAGCAAAAATCAAAGCCCCGATAATGGCTCATTATGCCGGGAATGATGATAGGATAAATGAGGGTATTCCTGCTTTTGAGGAGGCACTGAAAAAAAATAAAATAGAATACCAGATATTCATATATCCTGGTGCAGACCATGCTTTTAATAACGACACAAATCCTGACCGTTATAATGAAGAGGCGGCTAAACTTGCATGGAAACGTACTGTAGAATTCTTTAAGGAGAAGCTGAAGTAAGCCATGTCAATCTGAGTGCTTCCACGAAAGGCCGGCAATGGGTGAAGAATTTTTTATACCCCTCACATAGATAATTGAGTCCTGGTTCTCCGTCGGGAGTATTGATGAACCTGTTTTTAGGACATTCGCCGTTACACATGTTCCTGACTTCACATTCCCTGCAGTACCGGGGAAGGGTTAATAATTTTGTCTCTCCGAAAGACTTCTGCCGTGATGAGTCAAGAAGTTCAGAAAGCGATATATCACTGATATTCCCCAGGTAATGCTCCCCGTTTACGAAATGGTCGCATGAATAGAAATCACCATTATACTCAACCACCGGAACCCCGCCGCAGGTTTTTTTAAGAATACAGAGTGTATGCTCCTGATTAAATGCCGTTTTGGCTAGCTCATCAAATAACTGGATCTTTACCTGTCCTATATCCTTTTCCACCCATTCATCAAAGACTGATATCAGGAAATTACCGAAAGAAAGGGCAGGTACAGAATCAGGGGTGACACCGGTCAATGAATCCTCTTTCCGGTTTACGAGAGGGAGGAAGGTAATGTACTCTGCTCCCAGTGATTTAAAAAAATCATATACCTTCAGTGGATCATCCGCATTATGACTGCCCACCACACAGAGAATCTCCGTTGTCACACCGTGCATTCTCAGATGTTCATAACCTTCCATTACCCTTTCAAATGTACCTTTTTTTCCGGCATCCAGCCGGTGTATATTGTGTAATTCAGCGGGACCGTCGATGCTTATTCCGGCAATAAAGCCCTCGGAAGCCATGAATATGCAAAATTCATCATCGAGCAATGTGCCGTTTGTCTGAATACCGTTTATTATCTTCTTGCCCGCAGGGAGATATTTCTTCTGAAGATCTACTGTTTTCTTAAAAAAGCCGATCCCTGCCATCGTTGGTTCACCACCATGCCATGAAAACATTATCAGCTTGTCGGTTGTTGCCTCGATGTGTTGTTTTATGTATTCTTCAAGAACTTCATCAGACATGATTAAGGATCCGCCAGCGGAGTAAATATCTTCTTTGCTCTTATAATAACAGTAGCTGCAGCGGATGTTGCATGCGGAACCTGCAGGTTTAACAAATATCTGGAATTCACGGTCCATTATTTAATCGTTATGCCATTGTATCACAATCTTATTATTCTTTTCAGGTGTTCTCATTCTGATTCGCCATTTAACTGGGTAATAATTATTTAGCCTGCTGCCTATATTATTGACAAATCCCAGATTGATACCGTTATAGCAAGCCGCCAGCCAGCCTGTGGGAGTATTAGGTACAGAAATTTTCTCCCTCCGTAAATAATCCAAAGCCTGCTCAAGTGTGAGATTAAGTGTAGAAAATACACTATTTCTGAAGTATACTGACATTGCAAGTTCGTGGGAAGGAAGGATATTTTTCTTTTTAACGGTTAATATCTGTGTTCCCGGCTTAACAATTAACAGGTTCTCAGACAGCCGCTGATATTCCTCACGGGTAACAGGTAACGAATAAACAGAACCATCTGATTTTATAAGACTGCCGGCAGGGAACAAAGACCATTTTTCGGCTATTTCTGCTTCTTCTCTTGTGATATTGGTGAAGCGGGAAGATGTGGCCCGTGCTTTTGACTTCCCATGGTTCTCCCTTGTCCTCAACACTGATATAAAGAGTCCTTCTCCCCTGATGCTTCCCGGGTAAAAGCCATAGCCATAAATACCCTTATAATCAATTTCTCTTATCCCAGGGTAATCTGAAATATCTATTCTGATGCATTCAGCTTTCCTGTTATCTGTCAGCCATTTAATGTTTTTTTCATTTTCATCAGGATTGAATGTACATGTACTGTAGATGAGTATTCCGTTTTCTTTCAGGGCCGGCCATACATCCAGGAGTATTCTTTTTTGTCTTACTGAGCATAGGGCAGCATTTTTTTCGGACCATTCATCAACAGCCTTTTTGTTGCAGAACATTCCTTCGCCCGAGCAGGGAGCATCAACAAGTATCATGTCAAAATATCCGGGCAGGTTTTTGAATGCCGCCGAATCGTTCTGTGTCACTATCGTATTCGACAGACCCCATTTTGTTATGTTTTCAGTAAGAACCGCTGCCCTTGCTCTTATTACCTCATTTGCCACCAGCATCCCGTTTTCACCAGTCAGGGATGACAGGTGTGTGCTTTTCCCTCCCGGGGCTCCGCAGAGATCTAATACTCTTATATTCCTTTTTTCTCCGACAGTTTGCTTATAAACCTGTTCCAGGAACATCCCTGATGCTTCCTGCGGATAATAACATCCCGCATGAAAGAGCGGATCAAGGGTAAACGAAGGACGTTTTTCAAGATAGAATCCATCCCTGCACCAGGGTACCGGTTCTCTGTTCAAAGGGATCCTGTTCCATTTTGATGTATTGACGCGAATACTTACCGGTGAAGGCTCTTCAAATGCTTTGATCAGTGAGTCTGCATCAGTAAGTCCCTGTATTTTAATTCTCTGTATGAATTTTTCCGGTAACATCTTTTATAGATAAATACACTAGTGCTTAAAGCATCTTTTAAGATCCTTCCTCTATATGGCTGTGTTTCCCCGAATGCCTTCTCCAGAGGTAGAATACCGGTATCCCTAAAATAACAATGATAAGGCCCGGAAAAGTATAGTTAGGTTTATAGATAAGCAATATGATCATTATTATGACCGTGGCCAGAATATATATTGCCGGGATCACCGGATAACCGAATGCTTTATAAGGTCTGGGTATTTCGGGCCGTTTAACACGGAGGACAAAAATAGCAAGGATGGTAAGTGTAAAGAATATCAGCACCGCAAAGATAACATAATCGAGCAGGTTGCTGTATGTTCCTGACATGCAGAGTAAAATCGACCATATTCCCTGCAATATCAGTGCAAATCCCGGCACACCAAACCTGTTTATCTCTCCTACCTTTTTAAAGAACAGTCCATCCTTTGCCATGGCATAATAGACACGCGGGGCAGCAAGAATTAGACTGTGGTTACATCCGAAGGTGCTTATCATGATAAAGAGGGCCATAATAATCGCTGCATAATCACCGAAAACCACATACATTGCCGACGTGGCTACCCTGTCGTCGGTGGCGAACTGGATCCCCCTGCTCAGTACATCTGCACCATCAGGTGATCCCGAAAGAGGAAGGATCTTAATATATACAAAATTTGTTATGAGGTAAATAACAGAAACAATCAGAGTTCCGAAAATGAGGCTCAGGGGGACATTACGTTTTGGATTTATAACCTCACCTGAGATATAAGTTACATTATACCAGGCATCGGATGCGAAGAGAGAGCCCACAAGGGCAGTTCCAACTGCAGCAACAATTGCAAGGCCTGCCAGGGGAATTACCTGGTTATCAGGACCTGCCTGGCTTGCCTTCCAGAATACCTCCCTGTTAATTTCAAAGGAACCGATAGCTTTTGTCGCAAATAGTCCGATTGCTATAAATCCGAGGAGGGCGATGACCTTCGTTGAAGTAAATATGTTCTGAATCGTCTTCCCGGTGACAATACCCCTGGTATTGAGCCATGTAAGGAAAGCGATCATGGTAATGGCGACAACCATAGTACTGTTTATCTTCAGAGGTCCGAGTTGCAGCAGAATATTCTTGTCTGATATCCACGGAATAAGTACCCCGGTGAACTTTGCAAATGCAACAGCCACTGCAGCAATAGAGCCGCACTGAATAACCAGGAAGGTAGTCCACCCGAAAAGAAACCCCACGATCGGGTGATAGGCTTCCCTGAGATATACATACTGACCTCCCACATGGGGCATCATTGAAGCCAGTTCGCCATAGCTTATTGCCGCAATGACAGTCAATATTCCGGTAATAAGCCATACTATCATAAGCCAACCCGGCGATCCCACATTTCGGGCTATATCGGCTGTCACAATGAAAATACCGGAACCAATCATGGCTCCGGCAACTATTGAAATACCATCAAAAAGATTTACACGCTTCTTAAGGAGGTGGTTTCCCGATTGCATTAGCAATTAATGTTCATCTATTTTACTGAAAACCTGTATATTGTCCGGGAGGTGAATGTCTCATCAGGGTTGATCACTGTTGATGGAAATTCCGGGTGATTCGGGCTATCAGGGTAGTGTTGTGTTTCAAGACATAATCCTGAACGATAATTATAAGGTTTGCCGCCATGGCCTTTAAGGGATCCGTCAAGGAAGTTACCGCAATAGAACTGTATTCCCGGCTGATTTGTGATTACTTCCAGAAGACGTCCTGTTACAGGATCATATACAGAGGCATCCACTTCCAGCTTAATATCTATAATAAAATTATGATCATAACCACCTCCGAGCTTAAGCTGATCATAATCTTCATATATTCTTTCTCCGACGGTACGAGGTGTTGTGAAATCAAAAGGAGTTCTCGCAACGGGTCTGAGCTCACCTGTGGGTATAAGTGTGGAATCGACAGGGGTGATATATTTTGCATTTATTGTAAGTATATGATCAAGGATATCACCATTGCCAGCCCCGTGAAGATTAAAATATGCATGATTAGTTATATTCAGTACACTTTTCTTATCTGTTGTGACTCTGTAATCGATCACTATTTCATTCTTGTCGTTCCAGGTATATACAACTTCCACATCCATATTCCCGGGGTAGCCTTCCTCCATATCGGGACTTTTATAGGTGAATTTTATTGAAGGATATTCCGCACTTTCCTGTACCTCGGCATCCCATACCACGCTGTGCCATCCTCCCGGACCACCATGAAGAGCATTGGGTCCGTTATTAAGAGCCAGAGTATACTCTTTTCCGTCGATAGTGAATTTACCTTTTGCAATCCTGTTTGCATAACGGCCCACAACTGAACCGAAATAGGGATCTCCATTTATCATCCCATCAAAAGTGTCAAACCCGAAAGTGACATTCTCCTTATTCCCTTCTTTATCAGGAACCTCAATCCATGTAATTCTTGCACCATAGTTTGTCAGCTTAAGTACATTGTCATTCTTGTTGGTAAGTGTAAAAAGAAATACGTCTTTACCCTGATACCTGCCATAATGTTCTTTTTTTACCATTTTCTTATTTTTTGATGACCGGTTGCATGAAATTCCTGTAAATACAAATACAACCAGTGCTAGTGAAAGAATAAATATTTTTTTCATTTGTAAATAATTTATATTTCTATTGGTTTTCAATAATTTCATCGCGGTTATTTCGTACTGAACTGCCATGCAGGCAGTCCTGCGCTGTTGAAGAGTGATGCTTCTGTTCCGTTACGCCAGCAATACCTTACAGAAACAGGCTCAGGCACGAGGGGTGAATAGACAACTACCTCGTTATTTACTATCCCTGCACTGGCCATGACATATTTACCGTCTTTACCCGCTATTTCAAATTCCTTTAACCTGCCATTCCTTGCAACGAGTCCCTCTTCAATATTATCAAACTTGACTTTTATTGTACTGCCATCGACTGTTATTGATTTATATACAGGTCCGACACAAGGTACGTTTATTTCATAGTCATTATTGAGTGCAAGTGAAGCAAGTCTTTCACCGACCTCTTTTTTAAAAGGCGGATGAATATTCATCACTGTTGCTATATCGAGTGTTACTGCCATTCCTGTGCCTGGCAGATCAAGCGCTTTTTTCTGGGCTTCACGCAAACGGGCTGATTCGGTGGAGTCAACATGTGAATACACATAAGGCGCGATCTGAACATAATAGAAAGGAAAATCTTTTATCCCCCATGCATCTCTCCAGTTTTGAATCATCAGAGGAAAGATCTTTTCATACTGCGCTGCTCGTCCCACATTTGACTCCCCCTGGTACCAGATAGCTCCCTTGATACTATAATTTACAACAGGATTAACCATTGCATTGAATAAGACCGTCGGCGTTGTTGCTCCAAGGGCCAAAGGTCTTTTCTGCGAGTTATATTCATTTTTTGACATGTCAAAAATATAGAACCTGTTCCCTATCAGTTCAGCAACCGGCTGATACTTCCATTCTCCGCCAATATCTGCAGGTGTCTGTCTTCCTGTCTTTACTGATATTTTCATTGAACCCGGTGCGCCCCATATTCCTCCGCCTCCCTGTGTATCCAGCACCCTGACAGAAATAGTATTTACACCTTCTTTAACAAGGTCAGCAGGAATTTGATAATCTCTGCTGACCTGCCATTGACCTGATTCTTCAGTGGCCCCGACCAGGGTTCCATTGAAATATGTACGGTCCATATCATCAACAGGACCTATGGAAAGTACAAGTTCCTTACCTTTAAAGCCTGCAGGTATTTCTACTTTCTTCCTGAACCAAACTGCCCCGTCAAAGGCGCCTGTTGACCTTTCGAATTGCATGGGAAGATTCATGACAGGCCAGCTGCTGTCATCAAAATCGACAGACGGAACATTCTCATCATTAAAATTTAAATTCTTCCATTGATCGCTGCCTGATGGTTCTGTTTCTATCTGTTCATGCCCCTCCAGCCACATCTGGTATTCATGCTGAAGAGGTGTTGATTCTTTTATTGCGCTTATTGCCTCAGTAAATTCTTCAGCAGATTTAAGTGCTGATGATGATATCCACGATTCAGCGGGGGTCCCTCCCCATGCTGATTCGATGAGTCCAACGGGTACATGCAGCTCATCATAAAGCTTTTTGCCGAAGAAAAATGCAGTTGCGCTGAATTGTTTAACTGTTGAAGGGTCACACATTTCCCACTTCCCAGTACAATCTTCGAGCGGTTCACCCGAAAATTTTCTTTGCACATAAAACAGGCGTATTTCAGGCAATACAGCTGATTGAATTGCTGCTTCCGAATACATTACTGTATCAACGGGAGGCCAGCCCTCCAATGGCATTTCCATATTCGACTGACCCGAGCAGAACCAGACCTCACCAGAAAAGATCTCATAAATAACGATGCTTGTATCCTTGCCTGAGATTGTCATTGTATAGGGGCCGCCAGCTGCAGGTGCGGGAAGTGTTACCAGCCATTTTCCATCTTTACCTGTTTTGGCACTTGTTTTTGCATCCCAGCTTGCCACAACATTTATCCTATGACCCGGATTAGCAGTACCCCATATCTTTACATCAGATTTTTGCTGCAGCATCATCCTGTCGCTGATAAGCGACGGCAATTCCAGGTTTGAAGGGGTTCTCTGACAACTTAACAAAGTCATTATCAGAATTATAATAATACTTGTTTGTTTCATTATTTTACGTCTTAAATAGTTACTGCCTAAAAGTTTGAGATCCCTCACTTACAACCTACACTATATTACGGTGGTCAAAGCGTTCGGAATAACATGTATTACCTTAGCTTCACAGGATTGAGCGCCTGTCATTATGAGTGAAACGAAGTGAAGCGAAGAATCTTCTTCCATATTTTCAAAAGTAATCAATTAATAATGATAGGTTTTATAAAATTTGTAATTAGTTCATTTATTCTTTTTCAACAGATACCTGATTGCCTTCATATGTTACAGCAGCATCAGGCCGGGCATCCGGATCAAAAGGAATCGGTTTGTCCCTGCTGATCCATTTGATTTTAAAGGACCTGGATTTCAACATTCCTTCATATTCTCCAATCCTGTCACCTATCGTGAGTTGTCCTGTTTCATTGTCAAAACTGAATTTTATTGTACTCCAGGCTCCCTGTTCATAATTGTAATTAGTGTCTTCATCTTCATAAAGAGTAAATGCACAATCCCTTCCTGAATAGATATACAGTGTAACCGGATCGGCAGGTTTTTCACTGGTATATTGAATTTCAGGACCGATGGGAAGTATTGACCCTTCTTTAATAAACAACGGCATCCGTTCATATGGTGCATCAGCATTAATTTCCTGCCCACCGTTAAAATATTTCCCCGAATAGATATCATACCAACCGCAGGATGCCGGAAGATATACCGGACGTGATCGTGCCTTATAACGATAGACCGGTGCGACAAGTATCGATGGGCCGAACATGTACTGGTCGCCAATACTTGCCATCCGCTTATCATTTGCAAAATCCATTACCATTGCCCGCATGATAGTATAATCATTAAAATAGGTGAGTCCTGCCAGTGAGTATGTATAGGGCATAAGATAGTATCTCAACCTGTCGTAATACACCATGCTCTTATATGCAGGATGGCTTTCAGGCGAAATATTGTACACTTCGCGGAGGGGATATTGCCCATGACTCCTGAAAAGGGGGCAGAATGAGCCGAACTGGTACCAGCGCGTATTGAGCTCCCTCCATTCTTCAAGGTCTTCTGAACCTTCCTTTGCTCTTGTATACCTTTCCTCAACACAAAAACCTCCAATATCAAATGTCCAGTATGGTATCCCTGACATTGCATAATTAAGACCAGCCGGAATCTGTGCCTTCATATCCTCCCAGCGCGTTCCAATATCGCCGCTCCAGGTGGCAGTGGAATATCTTTGCAGTCCTGCAAATCCTGAACGTGTAAGCAGGAACACCCTTTTATCGGGGTCAACGGAGCGCTGGCCGTTATAAATAGCCATGGCATTTACCAGGGCATAGGAGTTGAAATATTTTGTGGAGGGGCCAAGAGCCGTGGGCGTGGAAAGTTTTTTACGATACTCAATGCTGGCATTTGAGAGAATATCCGGTTCCGAAGCGTCCATCCACAAGGCATCGAATCCTTTTGTATAGAGATACTCTTTCATCTGATTCCAGAAAAGTTCACGTGCCCCGGGGCTGTAGGCATCATAGAAAGAACCTATGTAACCTTTTCCTATCCAGTCTCTAATACTGTCATTCACTGCCTGGCGATACATCCATCCCTTTTCATCAAATTCCTTGAAATGCTCTGTAGTATAGTAGAACTTTGGCCACACCGATATCATTATTTTAGCGTTAAGCTTATGAACCTCATCGACCATGCCATCAGGATCGGGAAAGAATTTCGGGTCAAATTCATGTGATCCCCATGAATCAACAGGCCAGTATGACCAGTCGAGAACAATATTATCCAGTGGTATGTTCCGTTTGCGATATTCCTTAATCACATCCAGCAGTTCAGTCTGTGATCTGTATCGCTCACGGCTCTGCCAGTATCCCAACGCCCACTTTGGCATTATCGGGGCTTTCCCGGTAATGGACCTGTAGCCGCTGATCACTTCATCCATATTACTGCCGCTGATAAAATAATAGTCTATCTGATCGCCCATTTCTGAAAAGAGTGACAGGGCACCTTGTTCTTCAGGCGGCCGTGGACTGAGAGCCTTCAGACCGATATATGATACACCCCCGTCAGGCTGCCATTCAATCCTGATGGAATATTTCTTCCCTTTCTCCAGATTTTTTCTGAACTTATATGTATTTGGATTCCAAGCAGTTCTCCATCTTTCTTCTACAACCGGCTCATTATCCAGGAATATTTTCGTATAACCCGCATAGTAAAGCTTGAAATGAAATAATCCATTTTCACGTGGTTCTATTTTACCTGTCCATGTAATAGTCGACCCATAAAAAGGAAAATCTGTCGGAAAGGTCTTTATAGTTGTGAGGTTTTCGTAGTCTACTGATGACTCCTTGCGTTTAACAAATATCCTGCCCGGATCAGAATTAATATAGTATGTTGCAGTAAGGCCACCCTCCTTGCCATCATCATCATACAGACTGAAGATGTCAAGCTGGGAATAGTCGCGCGGATCACCAAATTTTGTGAGAGAATAGTTATCCCAGAGTATCCCGTAGTTTCTGTTTGAAACAACAAAGGGAATTGAAACCTTTGTATTATACTGGTAAAGGCTCTCATTCAATCCTTTATAGTTGAATTCATCGGATTGATGCTGCCCAAGTCCGTAAAATGCCTCATCTTCAGGCGATTCAAAGATCTGTTGCATAGAATAGCCATCTGTCCCTTCAACTGAGAAAGGTTTAAATGATTTCCCTCCGCTCTCAGGTTCCCTGAGAATTACAGTATCATTCCTGTCATAGAATATTATTTGTCCGGACCCGAGTGACACTCCCGCCTTTAATTCAGCTGTGGAAACTGTAATGTATTCTTTATCCCCGTCAACTTCAAAAACGGGTGTAACGAGTTCCTGACTTATGGCAATACATAAGCTTCTATCTGTTGAGAAATCCTTTGATGGAGATGCAACGACATGAATTATTTTGTCACTGATGACCTCCAGCTTGATTTTTCTGGTATCCTGGCCGGTTTTTCCTTTCAGGTTTACTATTATTCCTGAGGGTGTTCTCTCCCAGCCATGGGAAGAACATCCTGTAAAAAGAAGTCCGGCAATAGCAAATAAAAATAATTTTTCCATTTACCGGTTAAATTATTCAATAAAGATCTCTATACTCAAAAACAAGTTCTGCTTCTATTTCAATAAGCAGATTGTCACGGCAGATATCGGCCTGAATGAAAACGGCCGGGACCGAAGGAAACATCTCTTCACAGATTTTCCTCACAACACCGAAATCTTTCTGGTATTTAATATAAACCCTCAATAAAGTATACCTGAGGGCATATTCTGTTCCTTTGCCGGTTATCTCCTTTATCATTTGCAGGTCAGCCAGCTTCTTTATATTGTCTATGGTTACAAGGGTTTGCTTTTCAACATCGCCAATGCCGATTGTTTCCTGCCCTTTAATTGAAGCCGTTCCTGATATATAGAGTACAGGGCTCTTCTGGGTGGCAAAAAGAAGAGCACGTTCAAACTGAGGTGGCTGTTTTTTGGGTTTACCTGTTTCTTTTATCCCTTTTAACACTATTTGTCCATATTCGTATGCATTTACCTGGTTTGGATTGCTCAGGCCCTTTATCTGAACAGAACCATCAGCCTGAACAGCGCAGAAATCGATTATCACCCCGTTCAAACCCATTCCGATACCGGTTGCTGCAGGATAGCCGTGTACGGTACGGTAGCGGCTGTAATATTCACTTCGTACCTCATTGAATATCTGGTAATTCTGCAATCCCTTCCAGACAGCCAGGATATTGCCTATATAGTTCCACTGCCTGATAATATTGTTCATTGTCATCTCCTCCCTTTCCAGGATTCCTACTGCCTGGTTAAAAGCAGTTTCAGCAGCTCTCCTTGCATCTTCAGGAGAAGAACCACTCCCAAGACCGGCAACCCATACTTCCTTTCCCCATTTTGTTTTGATCACAACGTAAGGTATGGAATCAAAAAATTTTGTTGTTATATCAATAAATCCGGATTTGATAGAAAGCGCCTCAACTGCTATCTTCCATGGTTTTCCCGGAGGATGAGCAGTAAAACTTATTGCAGGCGTATGATCACCTAATGAAACACAGGCAGACTCAACGATTTTCTTTTTCAGGATTAAAAAAGCATCAAAATCGGTCAGGTCAGTAAAAATATTGATCTTAACCGGCTGGTTTACAATGGAAATAGCATTCCTGATCTGTTTCAGACATTGTTCCCATTCTTCTTCAATTTTCCCCTCCTCCAACGGATAATAAATAAAATATTCCTTCTGCATCTGTAATTCAACTTTAGCTCAAAAATAACATTTTTAGGATGAAAAATATTAAATGGTTACAATCTCCCTGATCATTAACGGCTGAGAGCGCCCTGGTTATTTTGCTTGCCTGTACTTTACTCCGCCATGCTTTTAGGTGCAGGAAGAGGATTAGCGTTTTCAGTTGAGACAGGGAACCAGATCATCATCTGACCCGGACCACGGTTATTCCACAAAGCATATGGAATGAGTGTTACGGGCTCATCAGAGAGTTTCTCAATTGTTCCGTCCAGCTTCCTCTTCGTCTGGAAACCTGTTGTTCTTATAACCTGTGTACCTTCCAGAAGCGAGGGAATAAATTCCGATTTAACAGGTGTTTCTTTTTCAATCACAAGATTTCTGACATTGCCGGTATTGTTATCCGGCCATTCGGCACAATAGATAATGGGCCCCCTTTGAAAAGCCATCTTCCCTTTATCTTCTTCAATCCTTTCATCAGCAAGTATTTTCCGCACAGGCATAGGGAAATCAATATCGATACGGTCACCTTTCTTCCATTTACGTTCAATTTCAGCATAGCCGTTTTCAAATTCTGTCTCAATCTTCTCCCCGTTCAGGAGGATGGAGTATGTCTCTTCAATGTTATCATCAAACCTGTAAAGATCTCCCGGTATTGCCTGGTTAATTACCCAGCCAGGGATGCGGATTTCCAGGGAGAAACGTTTTTCTGTTTCGGGAAAGACTGAAAGTACAACCTTCCCGTTCCAGGGGAAATTTGCCTCCTGGGATATTCTCACCTTACTATTACCCAGAGTAATATCAGCATCGTTTGAGATGAAAAGGTTGACATACAGATCTTCATCTGTTACCGCATAGATATAACCCGGTATAGCAGGAACAAATCTGGCCACATTTGACGGGCAGCATGCACAGCCGAACCAGGCTCTTCGTTGATGCTGTCCGTTTGACTCAAGAGGATTCGGATAAAAGAACCTGTCTGCCGACAATGAAACACCTGACAGCATTGAGTTATAAAGCGTTTTTTCAAGGATATCAATATATTTAGTTTCTCCATGTAACAGGAAAAGCCTGTGATTGGTAAAGATATCACCTATTGATGCACATGTCTCACAATAGGCTGTCATGTTTGGCAGGATGTAAGGTCCAGCAAAACCCTCATTCCCTCCTGTTGCTCCTATACCGCCTGTGATATAGATCTTACGGAAGACAATATCCTCCCATATCATGGTTATGGCATTCAGATATGCTTTATTCTTTGTAATGGCAGCAATATCAGCCATTCCCGCGTACATATATGTAGCTCTTACGGCATGACCTACAGCTTCAGTCTGATCGACCGGCTTGATGTGAGCCTGATTGTATTGTTCCCCTTTCGGTCCTCTGATGTCGAGAAAAAATTTTGCCAGGTCGAGATATTTTTTCTCACCTGTGACCCTGTACAATTTTACAAGTCCCATCTCTATGACCTGGTGCCCGGGATATACTTTCACCCCGTCGTGGCCAAAGTTTTTATAAACAAGATCAGCCGATTTCAGGGCAATATCAAGGAGGGTTCTTTTCCCTGTTGCCTGGTAATGAGCTACTGCAGCCTCATAAAGGTGTCCGAGGTTGTAGAGCTCATGGCTTAGTATTGAATCGAGCTCCCATCTGTTGGGGCTTGCCCACTCATGAAGTCCTTTACCGCCATGCATCTCTGCAATAGTGCGGTTTGTATAAAGGTAACCATCCTCTTCCTGTGCCAGGCCGATCTTATAGATCAGTGTATCGAGATATGCTTCCAGTTCAGGATCAGGATAAGTTTGCAGTGAATAAGAGGCTCCCTCCATAATTTTAAACACATCGGAATCATCAAAAGGGTAAATTGTCTGAAATTTGCCTGTATCGAGTCCCCCGGCTATTTCGAAGTTCTTCACCCTGCCAGTCGATTCGCAATATGAAAATGCAATCGGGATGGTGACATCCGCATTTTTTTTGATCCTGGGAGCCCAGAAATCATCGGTTAGCTTCACAGAAGTAAAGGGAACCGGTTGAATTGGGTAGTCACCGGATTTGCTTGAGCATCCTGAAAGAATATAAGATATAGCAGCAAAAACCAGAGTAAAATAAACAATGTTTTTCATATAATTTTTTTTTACCACGGAGTTGCACAGAGTAATTACGGAGTTTCACGGTTCGTATAATCTCACGATTAACAGTGTAACTCCGTGTAAAACTCCGTGTTACCCCGTGGTTATTCTTTTTTCAGTTCAAGTACTACAATAGATTTTGGCGGCATGGCAACCGTAAGTATTCCATCTTTAAGCTTATAACCTTTAAAGGAAGCTGGTTTCACAACCTCCGGGTTATCAAAGCTGTTAAAGGCATTCATCTCAGGGGCTGTAAGTACTTCACCTGATACACTATTATAGGTTTCTCCAATCACGGGGCTGGTCACTGTTATTTCCTTTGACGGGTTAAGATTTGCCAGTGAAATGTGTATTTTCCCAACTTTATCCATGGAAGCTGATGCTGAAATTGCAGGAATCGCCTGCTCCCCCATTATATAATCCTCGCAGACAAGGTCAGTCTGAAGAAGACGGGCATCCTGATGAACCCTGAACATCCTGAAGACATGGTATGTAGGTGTAAGCACCATTTTATCATCTTTTGTAAGAATAACGGCCTGCAGAACATTTACTATCTGTGCCAGGTTTGCCATTATCACTCTGTCGGCATGCCGGTTGAAAATATTAAAATGTATAGCCGCCGTTATGGCATCTCTGAGAGTATTCTGCTGGTACAGGAAGCCCGGGTTTGTTCCGGGTTCCACTTCGAACCAGTTACCCCATTCATCTATTACAATTCCTTTTGTTTTCCCGGGATCATACCTGTCCATGACAGCCTTATGACCTTTGATGATCCTGTCCATTTCATAATTAAGTCTGAAGGTTTCAAACCAGTCATCTTCGGTAAAGTTCGTTGCGCTGTTTTTATTGCCCCATCCCCCGGGTACGGAATAATAATGCAGGGAGAGTCCCTGGAACATATAACGATTTTGTGGTTCCTTCATCAGTGTTTCAGTCCACTCAAAATCAAAGTCGCTTGCTCCGCATGCAATCCGGTAAAGACTGTTTCCCGAGAAGTTCCTGAGGTATGTCGAGTACTGTCTCATGATATCGCTATAGAAATCGGGAGTCATGTTACCGCCACATCCCCAGTTCTCATTGCCGATGCCAAAATATTTCACTTTCCACGGTTCTTCTCTGCCGTTCTCCTTCCTTAGTCTTGTCATTGGGCTGTCCGAACCTGAAGTCATGTATTCAACCCATTCTGCCATTTCCTTCACTGTACCTGAACCTACATTACCGCAAATATATGCATCACAGTTCAGAAGTTCGATAAACTTCATGAACTCATGTGTCCCGAATGAGTTATCTTCCGTGACACCGCCCCAGTGGGTGTTTATTATTGAGGCTCTTTTCTCCTGAGGTCCAATGCCGTCTTTCCAGTGGTATGTGTCGGCAAAACATCCTCCCGGCCAGCGCAGATTGGGAATTTTAATTTCACGAAGAGCAAAAAGGACATCATTCCTGATCCCATAGGTATTTGGAATGGATGATTCCGTCCCTACCCATATACCTCCATAGATACACGACCCGAGATGTTCGGAAAAATGGCCGTAGATATCCTTGCTGATTACTGGT
>CAZHRV010000143.1:0-18068 GCA_964535035.1 uncultured Rikenellaceae bacterium | reverse complement strand
GTCACCAAGGTTTGTACCGATGCCAAGATATGTCCTCATTTATTATCTTTGTGTTCCCTGGTTTATTAATTACAAAGATACCTTAAATATTTTCAGCGGGTTTTTATATATTTATAATTCAATTTAAAGCATTTCCACGATGAAAAAATTTCTTATTTACACATTGGCAACAATAACAGGTATTATCATTACCTCGCTCCTCTTTTTATTCCTTCTTATCGGCAGTGTGGGAATGATGGTTGCAGCAGGTGATAAACCTGTCTCAATTAGTGATAATTCAATTCTCGTATTGAAAGCAGGTATCCCTATCCCTGACCGCAGCGATGCTAATCCTTTTGCCGGGATTGATATAATAAATATGACCTTTTCCCCGGTAGCAGGACTGAATGATATTCTGAAAAACCTTGAAAAAGCTGCTTCGGATGACAAAATAAAGGGAATTCTTATTGAGAACGGACTCCTGACATCAGGCTGGGCCACTACTGAAGAGGTCAGAAATGCCCTCGATAGATTCAGGGAGGAGAGCGGTAAGTTCATAATTTCATATTCCGACTATGTACTTCAACAGGAGGGCTATTACCTCTCGACAATAGCAGATAAAATATATATCAATCCAGGCTCTTTGGTCGATTTTAAAGGCTTAAGCGGGGAGGTGATATTCTATAAAAAAGCCCTCGAGAAGCTTGGCATTGAAGTACAGGTGACACGACACGGGAAATTCAAAGGGGCCGTGGAACGCTATATCCTTGATGAGCTTAGTAAAGAAAATGAGGCTCAGATCAGGGATTATGTGGGATCGATCTGGAATCATACAGTTGAAAAGATGTCAGAAGCCAGAGGCATTCCTGCAGATCAGCTTAACCTGATGGCTGATAACCTCGCCGGTTATGTTCCGACTTCAGCTTTTGAGAACGGGCTTGTGGACGGCCTTATATTCCGTGATGCACTTATAGATACACTTAAAGCTTTGTCGGGACTGACAAAGGACGACAAGATCAATCTTGTTTCCATGACCAAATACACCAAGGTACCTGGGACTAAAAAAACTGTTACTTCAAAGAACAGGATTTCAATAATTTATGCCTCAGGAACAATTGTCATGGGTAAGGGAAGTGATTATAACATAGGCGGTAATAATTATTCCGAAATCATCAGAAAAGAGAGGCTCGACAGCAATGTAAAGGCCATTGTTATGAGAGTAAACAGCCCGGGAGGTAATGCAGTGGCCTCCGATATTATATGGAGGGAGCTCGAACTTGCTGCCAGAGAAAAGCCTGTGGTGATATCAATGGGGAATTATGCTGCCTCGGGCGGTTATTACATCTCAGCCCCCGCATCGAAAATCTATGCTAATCCAACGACGATATCCGGATCAATCGGGGTATTTGGTCTTATTCCCAATGCAGGAAAGCTCCTGGAGCAGAAGCTTGGAATTTCAACACAGACAGTGAACACTAACAAATACTCTGATTTCCCTTCTGTATACAGGCCGATGAATACTTATGAAAAAGAAATTATGCAGAAGAGCATTGAGCATGTTTACAGTGAATTTACCGGAAAGGTCGCTTCTGGCAGGAAATTGAGCATCGAATCGGTCGACAGCATTGGTCAGGGCCGTGTATGGAGCGGCGACAAAGCAGAGAAGATCGGGCTTGTTGATGAAATCGGCGGATTGAAGGAGGCAATAGAGGGTGCCGCCCTCCTTGCCGGCCTTGAGACATACTCAGTACGTGAATTACCGGCTGTTGAAGATCCCTATACAAAATTGTTGAAGCAGTTTAGCGGTGAGGTAAGGCTGAACATCCTGAAAAAAGAACTTGGGGAATCAATAAGGTTATATAATGAGTTTATAGAGATAAAAGAGATGATAGGAATTCAGGCCAGGCTTCCATATATCATTGACATCCATTAATTTATGGGAAACAGAAGAAGTATATTTCTTTACCCCCTTTCACTTTTGTATGGTCTGATCACCGGTTTCAGGAACTTTCTATATAATGCAGAAATATTTAAGTCTCACACATTCCCCATTCCTGTTATCTGTGTAGGGAACCTGACAGCAGGCGGAACCGGTAAAACACCGCTGACTGAATATCTTGTAAATCTTCTCCGGGAAGATTTTGAAGTAGTTGTTCTAAGCAGGGGCTACAGAAGAAAAACCCGGGGTTTTTTGTTTGCCTGTGAAAATTCAAGGTCAGAGGATATAGGCGATGAACCTTTGCAGGTCGCAAGGAAATTTCCCGGGATCACCGTAGCCGTTGACAGGAAGAGAGTGCGCGGTGTCCGTGAGATCCTGGAGAAAAAACCTGATAGCGGAGTAATAATACTTGATGATGCTTTTCAGCACAGGAGTATCACACCCGGTTACTCAATCCTGCTTTCCGATTTTGACAGGTTGATGATACACGATCAGATGTTGCCGTATGGCAACCTGAGAGAGAGTATTGCCAATATGAAAAGAGCAGATATTATCCTGATAACCAAATCGCCGGAAACAATAACTCCTATCCGGCGAAGGCTGATAGTCAAGGAGATACAGAAGGCTCCTTATCAGGAACTGTTTTTCACTTCCATAACATATAAAACACTCCTGCCTGTATTTGATGATGTGAAAGCTGAAAAGGATATCTTCAGCCGGCGAGGGAAAGAAGGTTCTACCGGTATTGTCCTGGTTACAGGCATTGCCAATCCCAAACCATTGGCCGGGTATCTGCAAAAGCTGACAGGAGAGATAATAAACCTGCCATTCGGTGACCATCACAGATTCAGTGACATAGATTTTAAAAAGATCTTGGAGGCTTGGAAATCACTCAAATCACCACAGAAGTATTTAATTACTACTGAAAAAGATGCTGTCAGAATACGGGAATTTACTAATATTGCAGAAGCAATACATAAAGCATTTTATTATATACCTGTTGGAATACAATTTTTAAATGACAAACGGGAAGAATTTGATAACCTGATAATTGAGTATGTTAGAAAAAATAAACGAAACAACAGAATTTCTTAAGGAAAAAGGAATTATCCATCCTGATACCGGGATTATTCTTGGGACAGGCCTTGGAGGCCTGACGGCGAAGATCGAGAACAGGATTGAGATAGATTACAGGGATATTCCCAACTTCCCGGTACCTACTGTTGAAGGACATGAGGGGAAACTTATTTATGGTGATTTCGGCCGGAAGAAAATTGTTGCCATGAAGGGACGGTTCCACTATTATGAAGGTTATGGTCCCGATCTGATGGCGTTACCGGTAAGGATTCTTAAATATCTGGGTATCAAATGTCTTTTTCTGTCCAATGCTGCAGGCGGTGTTAATCCAGATTTTCAGATTGGCGATATTATGATAATCACCGATCATATCAGCCTGTTGCCCAATCCCCTTATCGGGAGGAATGATGAACGTATAGGGCCTCGTTTCCCCGACATGGGGGAGGCCTATGACAGGTACCTCATCAAAAAAGCCGAAGTTATAGCACATGATCTTAAGATAAAGATACATAAGGGAGTTTATCTTTCTACCAGTGGGCCTACTTTTGAGACACCTGCGGAATATAAATATTTCAGGATTCTCGGCGCTGATGCTGTGGGGATGTCGACTACACCCGAGGTTATTGTTGCCCGGCACATGGGACTGCCATGTTTTGCAGTAAGCATTATCACCGATCTTGGTGTGGAGGGAAAAATAGAATACACAACCCATGAATCTGTCATAGAGGAGGCCTCCAAAATCGAAGAGCGCATGACTGCCATCATGACAGAGATGATCTCAACTCTTTAGTCAGGCTCCCCTCCCGGGAGAGCTTGTCCCGCGAAGCTTTAGCGTAACGGGAGGCTGGGGGTGGGTCTGCTCTATCGGCTCCCCTCCTGGGAGGGGTCAGGGGTGGGTCTATTTTTTATTATCCAATCCTCAATCACCCTAAGAACATTCCACATATTCTTCTTAATCTCAATATCCTCTAATCTTAAAAAATGAACTCCAAGATTTTCGAGTTCCCTTTGTCTTTTATCGTCATACTCATATTTATAAATATGAGTATCACCATCAATCTCTATTGTCAGCGATAATTCCTTACAATAGAAATCAACTATATAATTGCCAATTGGCCGTTGCCTGTCAAAATCATAACCAAGCATATTTTTCTTTTTTAATTCGTTCCAGAGTAATACTTCTGATAATGTCATATTTCTTCGTAGTTCTCTTGCCAGTTCTTTAAGATTTGGATTGTATGGGATTATTTTTCGTCTTTTTTTCATATCTTTTTTAGTTTAAACCCACCCCAAACCCCTCCCAGGAGGGGATTTTGGAAGAAGAATCCACCCCAAACCCCTCCCAGGAGGGGATTTTGGAAGAAGAATCCACCCCAAACCCCTCCCAGGAGGGGATTTCAGAAGAAGAATCCACTACAAACATCTCCCGGGAGGGGATTTTGTAAGAAAAACCTATCTCAATTTCCATCAAATGTGGGGATTTTAATTTCTTATTACAGTACACACCTTTTTCCATGATTTCGTTTTGCCTTGATCATTATATAGCTCAATAAGAAGTATATAGATCCCGGTATTAACTATATTTCCGTCTTCTGCGGTTCCATCCCAGATTATTGTTGCCCTGTTACCCGCGAACAGGTTCTCAGCGATCCTCTGTACATAATTACCTGTCTCATCAAATATTGTAACAGTAACAATATTACCGAAACCTTCAAGATTAAGATCAATAACAAGCAGATCCTCATATCCGTCATTATCAGGAGTGATTCTTCCTGAAGAGAGGATTACCCTGTCATCAGTCTCTAACATCCTGCTGAAAACAGAATTTTCTTTACCCGGAGTACCCCAGCCTGCACTCTCTGCTGCGGAATGCCAGTTCATCCGGTCGCCTGATGCTGACTGAGGCCTTATTTTCTCAAGCGAAATCCCTTCATTATCAGCAAGAAGAGAATAGTGCATCTCGTCGCTGTAACGAACCTCATCAAGAAGATCGAGTTCCCGGTTCAGAAGAAGCAGATGCCCCCTTTCATCAGGCATTGACGTAAGCGAGGAAACATTAAAGATACATTTTCCGTCAGATATGAAATACCTGTTTATAATCCTGTTCCTGTCGGTTGTCACTGTATAAAAGGTCCCTGGCATGAAACATCTCTGTACATCAGAAACTGATTTAATTCCCGAGGTGTCTCCTGATTCATTTATTGAAACCAGATAAAGCCTTGATACATCAATTGTCTTATTCGAAATATTATAAAGTTCAATATAATCCGGATCATCCGGACAGGGATTAAACAACAATTCGTTAAACACTATATCTCCTGCTTTCGCCTGTACAGGTATACCAAAACCGTAACTGTTATCAATGATCGGATTTCCTGAAAAATCCACTATGCCAGGTGATAAGTGTAATATATACACTTGTTCCGGAATAAGCGGTTCGGTTGTTTTTATCCGGAATTGGCAGTACAAAGGATCAACAGGTGAAACTGAGGTTACGGGACCATTACCCAGTGATATTTCTTCGATATTACAATTAAGTCCGATCACCGTTTCCGACAGCCATATATTTACTGAAGTGCTGTCCTCAGGGAATACATTCAGTATACCGGAAAAACTATCATCCGGATTGGTTCGTGATACTGAGTTTTCATAACCTGGTGTTCCTCCTTTCGTGGATGATGAGGCTTCCCAGTTTCCTTCCGTAAAAAACGGAAAGTCAGTATCTATTATCTCAAGCGACCATCCCCCGCCCTCCTTAAGCTTATTGCCATACCAGCCTGATAAATATTCCAATCCATGGATCATATTTCCCATGCTGTCCGAAAGTACAAGCATATTCCCTGTATTCGTAAGTGCCGGGAATGGCCTGAGTCCGATGGTTTTCCCATATCCTGAAAATAATAACGTATCGGAAACTGAACATAAGATCAGGTATTCATCCGGTTTAATAATATGTGAGGGCAACCGTACAGTCTGATCTTCATTTCTGTATATCCAGTCTTTAAGGTTATAAGTATATTGTGTCCTGTTTGTTATTTCCAGGTATTCCCTCCCGGGAAGGCCGACTGAAGGCAGCGGGTCAGCCATTATCTCTGAAAACAAAACATCGCCTGCCTCAGCCCATACAGGAGTGAAATCAATTCTGACGTCCTTTGTGCAGTTACTCTGTTTGTCGCATAAATTGCTTATTATAAGGTTATTCGACACTTTATTTCTAAACCGGCCGGCGAATTTCAGACTGTATATCGCTCCTGCCTCCCTGGCAACAGCTATTGCCTGATTGTCGGCATCTTCCAGGATAAAATTTGCAGGCAGTAAAATATCATCGTTTAGCTCCTCGTTGAAAGTGATCTCCAGAGATTTCATGCCCGTGATCCTGCAGCCGGTTATTTCCGGTGGTTTTGTATCTTCATAGAATATACCCTGAACTACCAGGTCATCAAACCATAACAGCCTGTCGCGTGTTGATGAATACCTGTAATTGAGCAAAAGCCAGGAGGCATTGAACAATTCAGGGTCGACAGATTCTGCTATACATTTCAGAATATCCCCGGGATCATACACAGCTATGCTCCATTCACCAATTATGGTTCTTTCAATACATAACTTACAAACATCTTCAACCCCTATGTCATTCTGCCAATTAAGTGGACAGGTGGCCACAACAGATGCTGAATTTCCTTTTATCTTCCAGATTTTCAGTGTATCATCATATCCTGTAAGATTTACTCCGACAGCAAATCCGTTTAAAGCAACGCCGCCGGAGAAAGAAACCGGATCAGTATCAGACATCAAATAGACTGCCCAGTTATTTGAGGCCGACGGATCATACCCATGCCTTATAAGGAAATTCCACCGGGTTGAACCTTCATCAGGATGCAGATTGGTCAGGGGAATTCCGATGCAATCTGAACCTGATAAAGCATTATCAAATACATGATGAAGAGAGAAGCAGCCATTCAGGCTTTCCGTGCTGTCTGCCATCCAATGACCGGTTTCTGATTCGATCCAGTTTTCAATGGTACCTGATTCAAAGTCTTCATTGATTTGGCCCTGTGCCATAACAGGCACAAACAATGCCAGTAAAATTACTTTATTCATACAGCGAGACGAAATGAAAAAAAAGCTAATTTTGATCTTTTAAAACGCAAAGTAAATTTACATCATTTAATTAATTATTGCAAATACCAGAATTATGAAAATAGCTGTTGTCGGAGCGACAGGTATGGTAGGCCGTGTTATGATGAAGGTCCTCGAAGAAAGAGACTTCCCCGTTTCACAACTTATTCCTGCTGCTTCGCAGAAATCGGTCGGTAAGGAGGTCATTTTCAGGGGAAAACCTGTAAAGATTGTGAGTGTCATGGAGGCTGCTGAGGAGAAACCGGTATTTGCAATATTTTCCGCTGGTGCATCAACATCGAAAGAGTGGGCTCCGGCTTTTACGCAAAATGGAACTGTAGTAATCGACAATTCCTCGGCCTGGAGGATGGACAAAAACGTTCCTCTTATCGTTCCGGAGATCAACAGCCATGTACTGAAAAAAGGCGACAGGATAATTGCCAATCCTAATTGTTCCACCATCCAAATGGTGATGGCGCTGGCTCCCCTTCACAGAAAATATAAGATCAAAAGGCTGGTAGTTTCAACATACCAGTCGGTAACCGGTACAGGTATCAAAGCTGTTAACCAGATGGAAAATGAAAGAAAGGGGATAAAGGGTGAGATGGCCTATCCTCATCCCATCGACATGAATTGCTTTCCGCACGGAGGTACATTCCAGGCTGATGGATATACCACGGAAGAGCAGAAGCTTCTTGATGAAACACGGAAAATACTTGAAGATCAGACAATTCAGTTAACCGCCACAGTTGTAAGGATACCTGTTGTGGGAGGACATTCGGAAACAGTGAATGTGGAATTTGAGAAGGACTTCGATATTGATGAGGTGGTATCTCTTATCGGTAATTTCCCGGGGGTAGTTGTTTACGACAATCCTTCTGAAAACAAATATCCGATGCCGATTCTTTCTCACAACAGGGATGAGGTGTTTGTGGGAAGGATAAGAAGGGATCTTTCAAAGGAAAAATGCCTTAACCTGTGGATCGTTTCCGACAATCTTCGTAAGGGAGCAGCCACCAATGCGATCCAGATCGCGGAGTATATGGTGGAGAAGAAATTGTATTGATATGTCAATTACTGTTGAGGATTAGCCCCCCTTTAGGGGGGTTGGGGGGTATTATATAAAAAATTATTATATGGATACCTTGTTATATGTATCTTTTTCACCTCCTCATAAAGCAATTTCCGCAGCTCTTCAACATTCTCTTTTCTGGTTGCTGATATAAAAACTGTCGGATGATTTCTGTCATTGGCCATCCAGGTTTTCTTCAGATCAGACAGGGAGTAGTTTTCTCTCATGGCCGGAGTGAGGTCATCTTCATCCTTTACAGTATAGGAGAATACGTCTATCTTATTGAATATAAGGATTGAAGGCTTGTCCGCCGATTTCAGCTCCGCAAGTGTCTCATTGACTACTTTTATCTGTTCCTCGAAACCGGGGTGCGAGATATCCACAATATGTACAATAAGATCTGATTCCCTGACTTCATCGAGAGTTGACTTGAATGATTTCACAAGATCATGGGGCAGTTTGCGAATAAAACCTACGGTATCTGAAAGCAGAAAGGGAAGGTTGCCAATAACGACCTTTCTGGTTGTAGTGTCGAGAGTTGCAAAAAGCTTGTTTTCAGCAAAGACCTCCGATTTGCTGAGGAGGTTCATTATTGTTGACTTACCCACGTTTGTATATCCCACCAGCGCTACCCTTACCATTTTCCCCCGGTTTTTCCGCTGGGTAGCCATCTGTGTGTCAATTTTTTTCAGATGCTCCTTCAGAAGAGTTATCTTGTCCCTGATGATCCTTCTGTCGGTTTCTATCTCTGTCTCACCTGGACCTCTGAGTCCTATCCCTCCCCTTTGTCTCTCCAGGTGTGTCCACATACCGGTAAGTCGCGGCAGCAGATACTGGTATTGCGCAAGTTCAACCTGTGTCCTGGCATGTGAAGTGCGGGCATGTCCGGCAAAGATATCAAGTATCAGGTTTGTCCTGTCAAGAATTCTGCAGCCAAGGATTTTTTCGATATTTCTTATCTGGCCCGGGGACAGTTCATCATCAAAGATTGCAACATCAACCTTGTTATTCTCAACAAACTTTGCTATCTCTTCTATTTTACCCGATCCAACGAAAGTTCTCGGGTCAGGCATATCAAGCCTTTGGATGAAACTCTTTACCGGCTTTACTCCGGCTGTCTCTGTAAGAAATGACAGTTCGTCAATAAAATCGTCTGTTTCGCGATCGTCCTGTCCCGGATAATTGATACCTATAAGGATTGCCGTTTGCTCTTTCCGGTCTGTTTCGATCATTTAATTAATAAGCCTCCTGTTTGATTGAATTGAGCCCCGGATTGCCTGTTTAAGAGTTTCTGAACATCTCAGCACCATTTCAATATCCGAAGGAAAAGGCAGTGCCTCGGCTTTGGTTCTCTCGAGCTGGGAAGTGGTGAGAGCACCTATATCACCTATTGCTCTTGCCGACATATGTTCAAATGTTGATTGTGCTCCAACAGGATCTTTTTTAAGCACATTTTTAGGATTCATCCGGATGATTTCAATATCACCATTGATCTGGCAGGTTTTGGTTTGCAATGTTGTTATCAGGGCGCATTGCAGTGTTTTATATTTCTTCACCTTGATATCGTTACCCAGCGTATCCTTCATAACATTTCCCTTCTTATCGAGCTGGTATTCAAATCCGTCCTCTACATCCTTTTTAGCAACGGAATCTCTCTCTTCAGTGTTGTCCGGGCTTACTGCTATATTTCTCACATTCACATTGATAAAATAGTCATAGTCAATATTTTCATCAAGATTCGTTATATGATATTCTACCCATTCACTGTTAAGAGCCTGAAGGTCAACAGTCAGTAAATCCTCTTCAAACTCTTTGGGGAAAACAATCATGGTTGTATTCTGTAATGATACAAATACCCTGCTCATTCCCAGGTATCTGGCCTCAATTATCTTATTATCAATGCCTTCATAGTCGCCCACATACTCTTTGGCTCTTATGAATTCATAATATGCCTGCCGGTACGAATCCTTCAGCCCGCTTTTCATCAGTTCAATTCCATGGCTGTAATAGTAATCGGCTGATTTTTGTTTTGCATTAATCATTTCGGGCATATAATCAACATAAGGGAACTCGATAGTTCTGTTCCCGATGCTCAGGGGCATAACAGTTCGTATAAGGGACTGTCTGTCGCTCATTCTTTTATAAATAAGGTATATCTCATCATAGTTCTGGGGTCTTCCTTCCATCTTGAGGAACCTTATTCTTTCGTTATCCTGTTCGGTAACAACACTGAATGAACGTTCCAGGATATCTATTTGTTTTTCATCGTCAGAATCCTTGCGCAATTCCTTTACTGCTGTAGCTATTGCTGCATCATAATTACCTCTTTGAAGCTGTTTCTTTGAAGATCCGCAGCCTGAAAGAATTATCGTTAATGTAATTAATAAACCAATTGTCTTTTTCATACGAAGTTTATTTAATAACTCTTGTTAAAGATAAGAAATACATTGAAATAACAATCTGTTAAGTTCCTCTTGGTCTATAAAAATGTTTTAAATGATAAAACTGAGCCACATTGAATACCTCACTCTTACCGGTTGTCCCCGCTGTAATCCCGGACTCCAGTCTGGCGACCCCTGGATTGCTTTTAAGGCCTCGTTATCTATAAGGGGGTCAACTCCTTTTACTACCGTAACACTGCTCACTGATCCGTCAGGCTCAACAATAAAAGTAAGAAAGACTCTGCCCTGGATCTTTTTTTCAAGTGCCTCCTGCGGATAGTTGGTTCTTTTTTGTATATACTCGCGGAATTTATTTATATCCCCCCCCTTGAATGTCGGCATCACTTCAACCAGGAAGAAAGGTTCATCTGATCCGTAACCTCCCTCACCCTCAAGTATATCACTACCAAAGCCCATTGACCCTGTGACCTCAGCCTGAAGTTTCTCAGAATGAGCCAGAATTTCATCGGTGGCAGCAGGAGCTTTGTCAATGTCTATAATTGTATCGACCACCTCCGGCGGAACATACTTGACAATTTCCTGGACTTTTGGTGATTCCTGTGGTGGCGGGGTTGCCGGAACATAGAATTCCTCCGGAGGTGGTTCCAGGACATCCATATGAACCTGTACAAATCTACCTCCGCCGGCAATAAGCTTTTCTGAAGAGGATTTAGCAATAAAAGGGATTAACACTGCAGAACATCCTATAAGTGAGCTTATTATGATCCCTGCAATTACAAATGACTTATATTTTTTACGCAACTGGTAAGCACCATATTCTTTGTTCCGTGATTCAAAGATCAGGTCATCAAAATCCGGTTTGTCGCTTTTCTTTACCACAATATTATATCAGACGTTTCTTGTTTCGGTTTTACTGCAAAATCAATAATAATGCCATTTATGCTATAACCCGGAGTGCTGAAAAAGGTTCTGTGTTATTTTTTTATGACGTGCAAAATTACAAAATAGTGTTATACAGTCAAAACTTAACAACAACAGCCTATGTTAAATATTATTTAATTTTTTCCTTACATTTGCGAAATCAGGTCCGGGGGTTTAGCTCAGTTGGTCCCGTTCTGCACTGCAGAACGAGGATCCTCGAAAATCGCAAGCGATTTTCGGGACTAGAGCATTTGACAACCCTGATTGTTCTTTTTAATTTGGGGGTTTAGCTCAGTTGGATAGAGCGTTTGACTGGCAGTCAAAAGGTCACCGGTTCGACTCCGGTAATCTCCACAAGTTCGCATATTTACACCTTCTTAACAACAGTGGTCCTGACGTTCCTGACTTCAAGAGTCAGGAAGTCAGGATGCTGACCGGAAGCGTCAGCATTCGATTCCCCTAATCTCCACCTTCGCCCTCCGTAGCCTTGGCGAAGGAGGGCTTCGCCCTCTTCTCCGGCTACTCCGAGCTTCCCTGCCAGACATCATTAAAATTTATTTGACTTTATATTTGTTTTAGTGTAACTTCCGCTAAGGAATTTACTTGTAATAACTTCTTTTTTACCTTCTCCACATAGCCATGAAAACACTGCTATATAAAATGATTATCATTCCGGTCGTGATGTTGGTGTTTCACGCTCCGGCCAATTCCCAGAACAAATTTGAAATTTCTGGTGGTATAGGATTCCCGGAAACAATTGCAATTAAAATAAAATATGGTAATAACTTACAGATAGGGGTCAGCCAGGGATTCTGGTTATTCAGCATCCTAAATTCACCGCCGGAAATTATTAACGGTCCGACAATAGGAGAGATATATTATCATTTTTCCGGTCATTCCCAATACGAAGCACCTCCCCCATGGTACTTATATGGAGGACTGGCATTCAGGTTTGGTGAGAGTTATCTTCTTTTTTGTCCGAGAGCCGGCAGGACTTTTTATATTTCTGATAGGTCGGGGGTCAATATTGACCTTGGAGCTTTAATCCCTTTGACTAAAGACTTCCTGGATAACATAAATTCACCGCTTTTACCATCGGGGAGTATTGGTCTGTTCTACAGATTCTGAATTCTTATTACAGTAAAAATTATGCCATCATTCAGGAGAATGCTTTAATTAGTATCCTGAATATCTATCTTTGCTTTCAGTTTAATATAATAAACAATTATCAAATTCAGCGTTTACAACTCCCGGAATGGACAAAATCCAAAACAGACCGGTAATCCTCACATATTTATTTCTGATAGCATTTGTCTTTTTTAATACCATTACAAACAGCAACCTGAATGCTGCCAAAATAAATTTAGCCGATTCAGTAAATAAGAAAAAGAATTTGACATTAATGGCCTTTTATCAGCTGGGCTGGGTGATGCCTACTAACACATTTGTAAAAGGGAATAATATAAACCAGAAGCCGATTAATGCCTTCCGGACTGCTTCATTGCAGCTGTCAGTACAGACAAAAGGCGAGAAACTGTGGCAGCAACTTTATAACTATCCGATGTTTGGTGCCGGCATAAATACAATACGGTTTATAAATGCTCCCTTCCTGGGAAAACCCGTTTCGGCTTACAGTACACTATCCGTTCCTCTTCTCAGGTGGAAAAACTTCTCATTTTATTCTGATTTTGGCCTTGGCCTTACATTCAACTGGGGGTCATACAGGGAAGACAAATACAATATCGCTATCGGAACCGGACAGACTTTATATTTCAATGAGGGATTTTCACTTGAATATAAATCGAGAGACGGCCTGGTGATAAATGCCGGTACAAGCTTTACTCATTTTTCAAACGGCTCGCTTAAAGTTCCAAACCGTGGAATCAATACATTTTCTCCAAAGATAGGTTTGGGTTATGATTTTGTTGAATCACCTCAACAATTTAAATACCAGGCTGTTCCTGAATATCAAAAACATTCCGAATTTTGTTTTTCCTTTTTTGCAGCATTGAGAAATGAATATTATTATGACTCGGATGTTGATTCAATTACTAAGTATAAAGGTGTTTATTACACCGCTTACGGTATTTCGGCAACATTTAACAGGCAAATAAGTTATAAATCGAAATTCGGAATCGGGATTATGGCTGATTACTGGGGCCTCGCAAATTCGGATATCTCCGTAGAAGATGGAAAGCTTATTGCTCATCCTGCTTCATTACGGGATGGACTGGAGCTAAGTATTTTCCCTTCATACGAATTGATAATAAGCAGGTTATCATTGGTTCTCCAGCCGGGTTTCTATTTATACCGGACAAAATATCCGTATCGTACTCCCTCCGCTTATCAGAGAATAGGGTTGAAATATAATATACTTGACAATATTTCTATTGCAGTTAATATGCGTGTTCATTCTTTTTCAATAGCTGATTATCTGGAATGGACAATCGGATACCGGTTGCCTTTATAAATAAGGATATTTGCTTTCGGCCAAAATATTTTCAGATACAAGGATTATTGCTTATTTTGTAAGGTTTGGAATTATATATAAAAAATCACAGATATGTTCAATAGCGAAGTATATAAAAGAAGAAGAACACGGCTCCATGAGATAATGAAATCAGGACTGGCCATTTTCATAGGGAATGTTGAAGCCCCTATGAATTACCCCGCAAATACTTATCATTTCCGGCAGGACAGTGATTTTCTCTATTTCTTTGGGATCGATATCCCCGGTCTGGCAGGTGTGATGGATTTTGATACAGGCATTGACATGGTTTATGGAAATGATTTTGATCTTGATGATATTGTGTGGATGGGACCGCAACTTACCATCAAGGAGCTTGCCCTGAAATGCGGCATTACTGAAACATCATCACTTTCAGCGCTTTCAGATAAAATAATCATAGAAAAAGAAAAGGGACGGAAGATCCATTTTCTTCCTTTATACAGAGGTGAAACAAAACTGACGCTTGGGGCCCTTCTCAGGGAAAATCCCTGTCAGTTAAATTCAAATTCATCTGTTGAACTGATTAAGGCAGTTGTTTCAATGAGGTCAATAAAGGAAAAACTTGAAATTACTGAGATTGAGAAAGCTATTGGCGTCTCCTATGAAATGCATGTTACTGCAATGAAAATGTGCAAACCGGGAGTGAAGGAGCAGGATATCTTCGGCATCCTGGAGGGTATAGCCTGCGCACAAAGTGCAGGACCATCATTTCCCTTCATAATAAGCGTTAACGGTCAGACGCTTCATAACCATTCTCATGATAATATCCTTAAGGAAAACGAACTGCTGGTTAACGATTCGGGTGTGGAAACTGATCTGCATTATGCCTCCGACATTACGCGTACTACTCCCGTCGGGGGAAAATTCAACCGGAGACAAAAGGAGATATATGAGATTGTGCTTAAGGCAAATACCGAATCAATTAATAATGCAAAGCCGGGCTTCTCAAACCGTGATCTTCATCTTTCAGCCTGCAGGATCATTGCATCGGGATTGAAGGACCTTGGCCTTATGAAGGGTGATGTTGACGCTGCTGTTGCCGCAGGGGCTCATGCACTTTTCATGCCTCACGGACTGGGCCATATGCTTGGTCTCGATGTGCATGACATGGAGGGACTGGGAGAGAATTATGTAGGCTATGATGATAAAACAACAAGAAGCACACAGTTCGGACTTGCTTATCTTCGCTTTGCTCTGCCCTTCAAACCCGGACATGTATTTACAATAGAACCGGGATGTTATTTTATTCCCCAGCTGATCTCGATGTGGAAAAAAGAAGGTAGATTCAGGGAATTCATTAACTATGAAAAAGCTGAATCCTATTTTGATTTTGGCGGGATTCGTATTGAAGATGATATTCTGATAACCGATACAGGACACAGAGTTCTCGGGAAACCTATTCCGAAAACTGTTGCGGAAATAGAAGATGTCTGTGCCTAAGGATATTGAAATTAATTTAAGTGTGTTATTAATTTAATCTCTCAATCATGAAATACCGTAAACTTGGCAGGACAAACTGGATGGTAAGTGAAATAGGCTATGGCATGTGGGGTATGGCCGGATGGACCGGCTCGGATGATGAGGAATCATTCAATTCCCTGCAACTGGCTGTGGACCTGGGATGTAACTTCTTCGATACTGCCTGGGGCTATGGCAGCGGCAAGAGTGAAAGTCTGCTTGGCCAGCTGGTCAGGGCGAACAAAGACAAAAAGCTATATACTGCCACTAAAATACCTCCGAAGAATTTCAAATGGCCTGCCAGGCCTGAATATTCATCCGACGACTGTTATCCTCCTGACCATATTGAAGAGTATGTGGAAAAGAGCCTTGCGAATGCAGGTCTGGACTCCTACGATATAATGCAGTTTCACACATGGGAAGATGATTGGCTTAAGGATGATCGCGGGATTAAAAAGATGATCGATCTTAAGGAACAGAGACTGTTTCGTGCCATAGGTATAAGCCTGAACCGATGGGAGCCGTGGAACGGAGTCAAGGCAGTCAGGAGCGGATTTATAGATTCTGTCCAGGTAATCTATAATATCTTTGATCAGAATCCGAAAGACGAGCTTTTCCCTGCATGCCGTGAAATGAATGTGGGTGTTATTGCCAGGGTTCCCTTTGATGAAGGCTCGCTCACAGGCACCCTGACAAAAGAGAGCAAATGGCCCGAGGGTGACTGGCGGAATACCTACTTTGTCCCGGAAAATCTGAACTCCAGTGTGGAGCATGCTGATGCTCTTAAACCACTTTTACCCGAAGGAATGACAATGCCGGAAATGGCATTGAGGTTTATTCTCGGGGAACCAACCGTAAGTACTATAATCCCCGGCATGCGTAAACCACACCATGCAAGCATGAATATGGCGGCAAGCAATGCCGGACCACTCGATCCCGACCTGATGAAGGAGCTTGAAAAACACCGCTGGGAACGAAAACCCAGACCCTGGTCGCAGTAATCAGCTATAAATATTATTCATGTATCTTTAAGAATAAAATAGATTTGAAAATTATCCTAATAAATATTTAACTTAACCAAAAAATGTAATTATGAAAACTAATTATTCTACAGATTTAAGGAAGCTATTCATTTCCTGTGTTTTTCTGCTTTCCTCAGCAATGATCTTTGCCCAGGCTAATTTCTCAGGCAGCTGGAAGCTAAATGAATCTAAAAGTAATTTCGGTGACGCTCCTTTCCGATTTGCAGCAACATCACTGGTCATTACGCAGGAAGGAAATAATCTTTCTGTTGAGGGCACTCAGCCGGGTATGGATGGCGGAGAGATGAAAACATCTGCCAAATACACCCTTGACGGCAACACAAGTGAAAATATGGGTTTTATGGATATGATACGGAAATCGATTGTCACATGGTCGGAAGATAAATCATCTATCAACATCACTTCAACAATGAATTCTGATATGGGAGAGATGAAATTTTCAGAAACGTGGAAACTGACTGAAAACGGTAAAGTACTCATGGTGGAATCTGTAATGCCTTCTATGGACGGAGGAGAGATGAAGACTACTGCAGCTTACGATAAGCAATAGTCAGTTATCACCTGTCGATCCATTTCTTGAATTCCCGTACCTTGTCACGGCTGACAACAAACTCTTCTTTTGTCTATCCGCTTTTAAGGATTAACTGCAGCATGTTTGAGGAATAAGTATACATTGTTTCGAAGATCTCGAAACAGAGTCCGTCATCGAGCCTGAATATCCATCAGGATAAGGTCAGGCAGAGTTTTTTCCGGTAAAGTTACCGTAAAGATCACGGTTAGTATACACTACAGTCATCCTGTAATTCTGCACAACACCATTATAAGCGGGTTTACCATAAGGTAATTCAGTCATGTATTTTTCACAAGGGTTTTTTGGTTTTGATCAAAAAATACTGCAGGGAAAATAATACCTGCTGTTATCATAACAGATGCAAGTGTTAAAATTTTACATGTTGAAAAACCACAAATCCTTCAGGGGAAAATTAAAAATGCAGAATAGTTAAATATGGCTCCTGAATGGTAAAAACTGATGATTCGACCGGGAATGGTCTATTTCTTCCCCGTAAATAACCTTAATAGAATCTGAAATCATATCTTTGGAATTTATTATCCACGAATGTAAATGATATATTACATGTCTAAAATCTATATTATAAAATGATTGAAGAAATTACTTTGCAGGAATTAAATCCTTTGGAATTTATAAATGAGAAGGTAAATGAAATTAAGAATGTTGTTGGTGACGGAACTGCTATCAATGCACTTTCGGGAGGAGTTGATTCATCGGTGGTTACCATGCTTGGCCATAAAGCTCTTGGCAAAAATCTAATAACAGTTTTTATTGACAATGGAATTATGAGAGAGGGAGAACCCGCTCAGGTGGCTGGTTTTTTTAAAGAGCTGGGTGTGGAGGTATCCATTGTTGATGCCAGGGATAAATTTTTTGCAGCCTTGAAAGGCATAACCGATCCTGAGGAAAAACGGGAGGCCATAACCCAGACTTTCTACAAAGATGTATTCGGGAAACTGGTACAAGAGAGCAGGTCAA
>CAZHRV010000142.1:0-3217 GCA_964535035.1 uncultured Rikenellaceae bacterium | reverse complement strand
CGGTATATGTAGTTTGCTCTCCCAGGCCACTCCCTCTCGAACCGGAAACTGTTGCTTCGCCTATTTCAATAGGACCATTGAAGCGCGGTTTGATAAAATCGAGGATTCCCCTGACTGTATTGACACCAGTGGCACAAAGCGAGTTAGTGACAACAACAAAATTTGGTTTGATCAGTATGCGTTTTTTCCCTTCAAGAGATGCCAGTATTTCGTCTTCAATAGTTTTAAGGGCATTAAATGTGTTATCACGCTCATCATTACCTTTAACAAGACTTACATTGGATGTTGTAAGAACTTTTTCGAAAGTGGCTTTTTTGCCATGTCCGGAATAATCAGGTTCAGAAGAATCTGAACCTTTTTTGGTTGCAGACCTGCACCCTGCAACTCCAACTCCTACAGCTCCTGCCGCAAGGGTTTTAAGAATTTCTCGGCGATTCATAATTAAAAGTTTTGGTTGGTCAAGAGATCCGATACTATGTATGTTTTGCAACCATGACAGCTGTCAGTTATCTTTGACGAGCAGGCATTGACTGGCGCTCTTTTGCGTATGCCCTGATAAATTCAGGTGAGGGAGCGGCCTTGGGATCCGGGAAGTATTTTCCCATCGTATCTACATTGTCAAGCAGCCATTTGGTAAATTCCTGGTTCATCTCTGTCGTGTAACCGCCATCAGCCTGCTGTGCTGTAAAACGGCCCTCCCTTACGCCCATATGAGCCCAGACATCCTGCATACGTGTCTTTTCCGATATTTCAATTACCCTTAATGCCAGCTGGGGAGGGATGAAGACGACCCCTTCATTTGTAGCCAGTGCAACATCGCCGGGCATAACAGTCACATATCCTACCTGTATAGGGCAGTTTACTCCAATACAAAGGTTTGAGCTGTTGGCCTGTGGTTTGAAGTCGCGAACAAATATGTTCCAGTTTTCATCTATCTTAAGATTCCCGAACATGTCACGCACTGTACCCCTGATAATGGCCCCATTATGCGTTTTTGTCCAGATTGTTGTGCCGAGGTTGTCACCTACGTGGGAGGCATCAAGAATGCCCTCGGCAACATCGGCTACATATACATCGCCTTCCTGTAACTGGTCTATTCCCCAGGTATACTGGCCTCTGCCTCTGCCATCCTTCATGCCCTGCTGTTGTATCAGTCCATTAAGATCGGGACGATATGGCATAAAATGCATTGTTGATACTCTGCCGCATATGATTACGCCCTCCCTTAACTGTTTCCAGTTACCGACATATTGGTTTGTATATGCCGGCATCCTGAATTCTCCGAAACTAACCGGTCCCTGGTTCTCTTCATCTCTCATGCTGTTCAGATTCTGCCAGGCTTCTGTAACCGACACATACCTCATCCTCTGAATAATGTCGTCTGATACTTTTGGCCTTCCATCCGGAAAGCGTTCCCCTTTCCAGAGTGATGTGTAATAAAGCATTTCATCTTTTGTCAGTGAAGTTGGCTGGGCATTGACTGAAGGCAGCAAGATAATCCCGGCCAGCAATGTAAGACATAACGAATAATATGATTTTCTGATTTTCATAGTTTATCCTCCGACTAATTAATTATAATATTTTAAATAATTGATACTTAAAAACAATCATTAAATCTAAACAACAAGATTTATCGTTCCGAAATTATATTTTAAAAACTCAATAACCAATCGATTGCATATTTAATTTATCACCTTGGTCTAAATATTAACATTTTTTATGTTTTGGCTTGTTTCACTTTGGGTTCCTTAATCCTGGGTTCTCGCTGGCTCCAGAAACTGGCAAGCGAGGAGGCGGATATGTTCATCCAGGTACCGAAAATCAGAGGAGCAAGAGCCGCAGCCGTACTTTTAAGAACATCGTAAGCCAGTCCTACTGCAAGACCGGAATTTTTAAGTCCAACCTCTATTGTAAGAGCTCTCACGTCTGCATCACTCAGACGAAGCGCCTTAGCAGTTCCAAAGCCTAAGGCAAATCCGATAATATTATGCGCTATGGTTGCAAGGAAGAGGGCGGGCCCAATAGTCAGCAAGGTTGCCTTGTTATGTGCAGCTACTATAACTATATACATCATAATGGCTCCCAGAGATAATTTTGGAAGGACAATATCCATCCAGTCCTCGGGACCATTTTTACGTCGGATGGCTATAATAGTGACAGATACAATAGCGATAGCCCAGGCAACCAGGATGAGTCCGGTCTGTAATGAACTGACAACTGCAGGGAAAGGGATGAATATAAGAACCAGGCCTGCAATGAAGGTGCATACCGCTAGTAATATCATGTTGAGATCCTTCTTTACCCATTCCAGCTTGCCATAGAGAATTTTGTTAGCAACAATACCGGCGAATATTGGAATTAATATCATATTGACAATGCTGATCATCATGCTTGTGGCATTAACCTCAATAAGCTGACCTGCAAATAACATCATAAGCAGTGGAGTTACCAGCGGGGATAGCAGGGTTGCAAAAGTTGTAACCGTTACAGAAAGGGCAAGATTACCTTTTGCAAGATATGTCATTACATTCGAAGCCACTCCACCAGGACATGCGCCAACCAGGATGATACCGGCTGCTACTTCCGGCGGGAATTTCCAGACTTTGATAATCAGGAATGCCGCAAGAGGCATCAGCACAAAAACCATCAAAGTACCGGCAATAACCACCAACGGCTTTGAAAATTCTCTTATGAAATCCCTGAGATTCAGTTTTGTCCCCATGCCAAACATAATAACCTGTATTGACGGTACAATCAGTTTATTAGTGTCAAAACCCCAGTCAGTAAATATCTGCGGGAAATAAAGCGTGAAGGAGACGAATGCAAATATCTGTAGTGTAAAGGAGAGTCCTTTGAATTTCTCCGATTTCTGAGCGCCGATAGCCAGGGCATAGAACAACCCAAACAGTATCAGCCCGGAGATTGGCAGCTTCCCATTTCCGGTGGCAAGCAGCAGGATTTCTGCCATGGCAAGTAAACCTGCCATTGCAAGATACATCTTTATTGCGCCAAAATTTTTCATATACGATTCCGAGTTATTTATTCTTTAAGAATTTGATTACAGTTTCTTTTATCTGATCAGGCTGAAGCCCGTATTTCCCCAGTAATTCTTCATAAGGACCGTTACTTGCGTAAAAATCGCCAATACCTATCATCTTCATTTTTACCGGGTGTTCCTGGCTGCATAATTCAGCAATTGCGCTGCCCAGGCCACCGG
>CAZHRV010000141.1:0-16755 GCA_964535035.1 uncultured Rikenellaceae bacterium | reverse complement strand
TGAGGGTATTTTTCCATCGAAGAAAACCGGCGCAGGAGTGCCATTAGGTAATGTGATGAGACGGTGGAGAAAAGGGAAATAAAGGGGTAATTGGTAATTAGTTATTGGTTATTGGTTATTGGTTATTAGTTATTGGTTATTAGTTATTGGTTATTAGTTATTGGTTATTAGTTATTGGTTATTAGTTATTGGTTATTGGCAAGAGATAATTAATAAAAGATGAGTTTAAGATGGTGGTTATAAAGATTAATTTTTAGATTTGGTACCATAAAAATAAGATCATGGAAAAAATCAGCAGTCATCCGTTATACCGGAAGCACAATCTCGACAGTGCAATGAGTTCATTATGGAATTTTTACAGGGGGAGATTTCTCGTTCTCTTCATTTTCTCCCTTGTCATGTCTTTAATCATGCAATTTATTTCTGCAACCATTGATTTCAGTGAGTTGACCTATATGACTGATCCGGCTCAGATGCTTAATAAAATAAAAGATTTTATCTGGCCGATAATCATCGTTTCACTATTAAATCTTCTTTTTACGACAATCCTGAATTATTATGTCATTTATAACCCGCTTGACAGAGAGGAGACAATTTTTATATCATCCTATAAGGCATTGAAATATTTTATACCCTACCTGATCATATTAATACTATTTGCCTTTTTCGGATCCATTGCTCTGATGCTGGGACTCTTTGCACTAATCATCGGAATCTTTTTTGTTGCTCTTTACATGGTTACTTTATACCTGTTCTTTTTACCCGTACTTATGGTAGAGGGGCCAAATATAGGAAACGCAATAAGCCGCTCTTTCAAACTGATACACAAAGGTTTCTGGTCAAATATAGGATGGACAGCAGTCTTTATACTGATCCTTATAGTTATATCCTTGATCCTATCAATGCTGATAATGATCCCATTCTCAGGCAGTTTCTTTAAAGTGTTTTCAAACTCCGCGGAAGCAGCAGATGTTACTAAATTTATAGCCAATCCTCTATATATTATTCTCGGAGCATTGGCCAACGCGATCGTTTTCCCTCTATTACCGATTTATGCAACCATTCTTTATTTCAATGGCCGGGCAAAAGAAGAGGCGGTTCCTGCAGATGTATCAGGAAATGAAGATCTTTATTTAAAACCACCTGACACAGAAAATCAGGAAAATAAATAATGATACAGAACAAAATTAAAACGGAATTCACCTGTTTGTAAGCGGAGAGCGGCATTTCCAAAATCGGTTTGCGCTTAATGATCCCTGCATTTAATTAATAAACCATAATTAACAAGAATACAATCTATGGCCGGAAAGACAATTGACCATCAAGTTCTTTTTAACCGGATTCCTAACCTGAATTATCAGATCCTGATGATATTTTCTTAAAATATGACCAGTAATTTTATTTTCGTTATCGTTAACGAAAATATATTTGTTATATTGCATAATTGATTTGTCAGCTTATAAAAATTTTCCCGTATGAAACCATTCATTCATGAAGATTTTCTCCTTGGCAACAAAACAGCAAAAAGATTATATCATCAATACTCTGAGAATCAGCCTGTAATTGATTTCCATTGCCACCTTTCTCCTGCGATGATAGCAGATGATCGCCGGTTTGAAAACCTTACACAGGCATGGCTTGAAGGCGATCATTATAAGTGGCGTGCAATGAGGACAAACGGTATCAATGAAAAATACTGCACGGGGATTGCTACTGATACTGAAAAATTCAATAAATGGGCAGAAACAGTGCCGGCAGCTGTCGGAAATCCGTTATATCACTGGACACACCTTGAACTTGCTAGGTATTTTGGGATTTTCGAACTTCTGTCTTCATCAACGGCAAAAGATATTTATGAAAAAGCCAGTGAACTCCTTCAGTCTAAGGAATACAGCATCAGGGCACTGTTAAGAAAGATGAATGTGGAAATTATATGCACCACTGATGATCCGGCAGATAATCTTGAATATCATAAAAGACTAAAGGATATATCTGAGGTAACTGTACTTCCAGCATTCCGTCCTGATAACCTTATAAAAACAGATGATACGATAAAGTTCAGGGAATATATTGAAAAGCTTGGAGAGGCTTGCGGGAAGGAGATCCGCAGCTTCGATGAGCTTATTGAAATGGCTGACCAAAGGCACCAGTTCTTTCATGATATGGGTGCAAGGTTGTCGGATCATGGTCTTGATCGTTTCTATTTTGCTCCTTTTACTGCTGCGGAGGCTGACAGGATATTCAAAAAACTGCTCAGGAAAGAAGCATTATCATGCGAGGAGTCAGAGAAATACAGGACTGCGATAATGATCGAGTTATGCCGTATGAATCACAGGAGAGGGTGGACACAACAATTTCATACAGGTGCAATAAGAAATAACAGCGACCGTATGTTCAGGCAAATGGGTCCGGATACCGGATGGGATTCAATCGGAACTCCTCAGGATGCCCTTAAAATGTCAGTATTTCTAAACAGCCTTGATGAAACAGATCAACTAGCGAAGAGCATACTATACAACCTAAATCCCTCTGATAATGAGATGTTTATAACCATGGCCGGAAACTTTAATGATGGTTCAACACCTGGAAAAATTCAGTACGGTGCTGCATGGTGGTTTCTTGATCAGAAAAACGGTATGGAAAAACATCTGAGAGATCTTTCGTCCCTTGGGCTGCTTAGAAGATTTGCAGGAATGGTAACCGATTCCAGAAGCTTTCTGTCCTACCCGCGCCATGAATACTTCAGACGCATTTTATGCAACTATGTTGGCGGAGAGGTTGAAAAGGGACTGATACCTGATGAGGATGAGCTTCTTAAGCCATTGATAGAAGGAATATCTTATAAAAATTCGAAGGAGTATTTTGGATTTTGATGGATTTAATAATAAATAAATCATGCCGGATGAACCAACTGAACCTTAAAAATAAAATAGCTGTAATTACCGGAGGTGCCGGAGTGATCTGCTCCGCGATGGCCAGATCGCTGGCTGCACATGGAGTGAAGACTGTTATCCTTGATTATAAAAAAGATAAAGCTGTTTCAACAGCATCAGAAATAGAAAAGGAATATGGTATTCCTTCCATCGGTATTTCAGCTGATGTCCTCGACAGGAGCACTCTTGAAGCTGCAAAGACAGAGGTGAACAGTCAATTTGGCATTGTGGATATTCTTGTAAACGGCGCAGGAGGCAACTCACCCGATGCTACTACGAAAGTTGAAAGAATAGAGGGAGATGAAAATCCTGAAGATACTTTTTTCGGTCTCAGACTTGAAGGTTTTGATAAGGTTTTTGATCTGAACTTCAAGGGCACCCTTATCCCCTCATTGGTGTTTGGTGAAGGTATGGTCAAGAAAAGATCAGGGGTGATAATTAATATCTCTTCAATGAATTCATACCGTCCGCTGACAAAAATTGCCGCTTATTCAGCAGCCAAAGCAGCTGTTAATAATTTCACACAATGGTTAGCTGTACATTTTTCCAAATCAGGTGTGAGGGTAAATGCAATCGCCCCCGGCTTTCTTCTTACTGCTCAGAACAGGTTTCTTCTGGTTGACGAAAAGACCGGGGAATCAACACCCAGGGGAATAAAGATCATCAACAGCACACCTATGGAAAGATATGGTACACCGGATGAACTTACAGGAACATTGATATATCTTGCTTCGGACCTGTCGAAATTTGTTACGGGTGTTGTTATCCCTGTCGATGGAGGATTCAGTGCTTATAGCGGGGTATAGGACAAGAGACAAGAGACAAGAGACAAGAGACAAGAGACAAGAGATAAGAGACAAGAAAAAAAGATTAAACATATAAGTGCTATATTATCATAAATTATTGAATAAGAATGATATACTATCAGTCAGGTTCACAGGATACAGTTATAAGTCCGGCCGACCTTGAATACGGACTTTATTCTGCCCTTGTTAAACTTGGTAGAAAAGAAAAGGTACTTGTCGTTCCTCCTGACTTTACACGATTTCACTCCAGGGCTGGTGATATTACTGTCCTCCTTTATAAATATTATGGAAAGAGATTAAAGGATATCCTGCCGGCTCTGGGTACCCATGCACCTATGACGGATATTCAAATCAGCGAGATGTTCAAAGGTGTATCGAAAGATCTCTTTCGTATCCACGACTGGAGAAAAGATGTTGTAACTGCCGGGACAGTGCCAGGAGAATATATTTCTGAAATCACAAACGGAGCTCTGGATTATTCATGGCCGGCCCAGCTTAACAATCTGGTTTACAATGGAGGCCATGACCTTATCCTGTCGATTGGACAGGTGGTACCGCATGAAGTGGCTGGAATGGCAAATTTTAATAAGAATCTCTTTGTTGGCACCGGAGGAGCGGAGGGGATCAACAAAAGCCATTTTGTGGGAGCTGTTTACGGTATTGAAAAGATACTTGGTAAAATTGATAATCCGGTAAGAGCAATGCTTAATTATGCATCATCTCATTTTATTACCCACCTGCCTGTTGTATATATACATACCGTTATTGGCTATGATGAATCAGACAGGCTTGTGATCCGGGGGCTTTATATTGGCGACGATGAAGAGGTGTTCAGACTGGCAGCTGAACTATCCCTGAAGGTTAATTTCACAGTATTCGAAAAGCCTTTAAAGAAGGTTGTCGTGTATCTTGATCCTTCAGAATTTAAAAGCACATGGCTCGGGAATAAAAGTATTTACAGGATACGCATGGCAATGGCTGACAATAGTGAGCTGATCGTCCTTGCTCCCGGTCTGAAAGAATTCGGTGAAGATAAGGAAATTGACAGGCTAATTAGTAAGTATGGTTACTTTGGAACACCTGCCACACTTAAAGCCCTGAAAGATAATGAGGACCTTCGGAATAATCTAAGTGCTGCAGCACACCTGATCCATGGAAGCACTGAAGGAAGGTTTTTAGTTACCTATTGCCCGGGACATCTGACAAAAGAGGAGATTGAGTCAGTAGGATTTAATTATGCCGGACTCGAAGAGACAAAAAGGAAATATGATCCGGAAAAACTGAAAGACGGCTTTAATAAAATGGAGGATGGAGAGGAAATATTTTATATTCCTAATCCGGCTGTAGGGCTGTGGAGTTCAAAAGAGAGACTTATATAGATAAATGAAGGAATTAATAGAATAAATGGACTATCATAATATACTTATTTGATTATGAATACATTATCTGACATCGGACTAATCGGTCTTGCAGTTATGGGGGAGAATCTTGTGCTCAACATAGAGAGCAAAGGTTTCCAGGTGACAGTTTACAACCGCACATTAAAGAAAGTTGACGATTTTATTAATGGAAGGGCAAAAGGGAAAAATATTGTCGGGGTTCATTCAGTAGAGGAATTAATAAAGTCTCTTAAACGACCCAGGATAGTTATGATCATGGTTAAGGCCGGAAGTGCTGTCGATGATATTATCAGTTCTCTAATTCCGCATCTGGAAAAGGGTGATATTATTATCGACGGAGGCAACACTCATTTTCCTGACACCAACAGGAGGTGCGCACTCGTTGAAAGAAAAGGTCTTCTGTATATCGGGACAGGTGTATCGGGAGGAGAAGAGGGTGCATTGCTCGGACCCTCAATAATGCCCGGAGGTTCTCCGGCAGCATGGCCTTTTATAAAACCTATATTCCAGGCAATTGCAGCAAAGGTTGAAGACGGCTCCCCATGTTGCGACTGGGTTGGAGAAAACGGAGCAGGCCATTTCGTCAAGATGGTTCATAACGGAATTGAATATGGTGATATGCAGCTTATATGTGAAGCATACCAGGTCATGAGGGATCTGTTAAATATGAGTGCAGATGAAATGCACCTTGTATTTAAAGAATGGAATGAAGGGGAACTCGACAGTTACCTGATTGAAATAACAAGAGATATACTGGCTTATAAAGACACTGACGGACAGCCTCTTGTGGATAAGATACTTGACACAGCAGGACAAAAGGGAACCGGCAAATGGACAGGTGTAGCAGCCCTGGATCTGGGAATCTCTCTCACTCTGATAGGTGAGGCTGTCTTCTCAAGATGCCTGTCGGCAGTTAAGGATGAAAGGGCTAAGGCGTCAAAAATACTCCAAGGTCCCTCTCTTTCCTTTAATGGAGACAGGAATAGTTTCATAAACGACCTCAGGGAAGCACTGTATGCATCAAAAATTGTATCGTATGCCCAGGGTTATACACTGATGAGAGCTGCTGCTGAAGAATATAAATGGGATCTTAATTATGGTGGTATTGCACTGATGTGGCGGGGAGGTTGTATTATAAGGTCAGCATTCCTGGATAAGATAAAGGAGGCGTTTGATAATAATCCGACTATCACAAATCTGCTGCTCGATTCATTCTTCAAGGAGAAGCTTGAGAATGCACAAAAAGGATGGAGGAATGTTGTTTCTTCTTCAGTGGTAAACGGCATTCCTGTGCCGGCAATATCTTCTGCCCTGGGGTATTTTGACGGATATCGTTGTGAAAGGCTCCCGGCAAACCTTCTCCAGGCCCAGAGGGATTACTTCGGAGCTCACACTTATGAACGGGTCGATAAGCCGAGGGGTGAATTTTTCCATACCAACTGGACAGGCCGTGGCGGAACAACCTCATCATCAATATATAGTGTCTGATATCTTATTATTAAATAACTGGTTATGTCTGAAATAAAAAAATTCAGTAACTACAGATGGACAATCTGTGCATTGATCTTCTTTGCAACGACAGTGAATTACCTCGACAGGCAGGTGATAGGGATCCTGAAACCATTGCTGGAATCTGATCTCGGTATAGGTGAAAAAGCTTATTCGCATATCATCATGGCCTTCCAGCTCTTATATGCCGTCGGTATGTTCATAGCCGGCAGGCTTATCGATAAATTCGGGACTAAAATAGGATACGGAGTCTCCGTCATTTTATGGAGCATTGCAGCAATGGGACATGCTCTTGCAAAAGGAGTTTGGGGTTTCGGATTCTGGAGAGGTTTTCTTGGAATAAGCGAAGCCGGTAACTTCCCTGCTGGCAATAAATCGATAGCTGAATGGTTCCCTAAGAAAGAGAGGGCTCTTGCTTTCGGGATATTCAACTCCGGAACAAATGTCGGGGCAATAGTGGCGCCGCTGGCTATTCCCGCCATGGTGCTTGCCTGGGGATGGCAGACAGCATTTGTCCTCACCGGAGCACTTGGTTTCATTTGGGTAATTCTCTGGTTCATTTTCTATGAACTACCGGAAAAACATAAAAAGGTATCGGCAGGTGAGCTTGCTTATATACATAGTGATGTTGATGAACAGGCCGAAACTAAAGAAACAGTTTCACAGCTGAAGCTTTTCAAGTATCGCCAAACATGGCTCTTCTTCATAGGTAAGGGTCTTACGGATCCTATCTGGTGGTTTTATCTGTTCTGGATCCCCGGTTGGCTTTCAACTGTCAGAGGTGCAGGCCTCAGTGTATCATCATTCGGATTGCCTCTTGCCTTCATTTATACAATGACCACAGCAGGGAGCATAAGTGGGGGATGGATTTCAGGATATATGATTAAGAAGGGAATGTCTCCCTTCAAGGCAAGAAAAATTACTATGCTTATCTTTGCACTGCTGGTCGTACCGATAGTATTTGCTCAGTCTCCTTCTATAGGCAACTGGGGAGCTGTTTGTCTGATTGCCCTGGCTGCATCTTCACACCAGGCATGGTCAGCTAACCTCTTTACAACTGTCTCAGATGCGTTCCCCAAGAAAGCTATCGGCTCAGTTACAGGGATCGGTGGATTGGCAGGTGCCGTCGGTGGCGCTTTTATTTCATATATAGCTGGCGGTATACTTCAACATTTTAAGAACCTTGGACATATTGAAACAGGCTATGTTGTGATGTTTACTGTTGCAGGAAGCGCATATCTTCTGGCATGGATAATAATGACTGTTTTTGCGCCAAAAAACAAAAAGATAGTTCTCGACTGACAATGTCTTTGAAAAAAGCCAGAATAAAAGATATTGCTATACGTGCCGGAGTTTCTATCGGAACAGTCGACAGGGTTCTGCATGAGAGAGGCGAGGTTGCAGAAAGAACCAGGGAGAGAATATTGAAGATTATTAAGGAGCTTGAATATTCCCCGAATTATATTGCAAGAGCACTAAAAACCAAAAGGAAATTCCACCTGGTTTCACTCCTCCCAGAACCTGGTGATGATAATGCTTTCTGGATAAACCATTCCCTTGGTTTTCAAAAGGCAATGAATGAACTTGATCCCTTCCCTGTCAGACTGAGCCAGGTTACTTATAATATGGTCAATGAAAAATATTTCCAGAAGAAAGCAGCCAATATCATTAAAATGAATCCTGATGGCGTTATTCTGGCACCCCTATTTAAAGCTGAATCAACAGAATTCTGCAATAATCTTACAATGAGGCAGATCCCTTTTGTCTTTCTGGACGGTTATATACATGAAGCTCCTTTTCTTTCATATACAGGTGAAGATATTTTTCAGAGCGCACGGGTAGCAGGGCAGCTTACAGACCTGGTAACACCAGTAAACAATGATATTCTTATAATAAATATTGTAAGGAACCTAAATAATGTCCAGCATCTCAACATCAGAACAGAGGGATTCCTGAGCTATTTTTCAGGGTCAGCAAAAAACAAGGGGACAATAATAAAACTCACAATCTCAAACCCGGTTGCTGAAACCATCTCGAAAGAAACAGGGAAAGCCCTTAAAAAAAATCCTGGTATCCGGACAATATTTGTTACCAGTTCCAAATCGTATCTGATAGCTGACTATATTGAATCGCAAGGTATAAAATCCTTAAATATAATAGGTTACGACCTGCTTGAAAGAAATGTGGAACACCTGAGATCAGGGACAATCAAATTCCTTATAGGTCAGCGACCTGAAGAACAGGCCTATAAAGGGATCAGAAAACTCTTTGACTTTCTTTCAATTAATAAGATCCCGGCGAAAATGGAATATTTGCCGGTAGATATTGTTACTTCGGAAAATGTAGATTTCTTTCTTGGATGAGTACCTGTCCTTATTCCATTGCAGGCATACCCGCAACAGGTTTAGGTTGAGTTAGATGCAGGTCAAGTATAATTATCTCGTTCATTCCCGGCCTTATGAACGATGCAGGACAAAAGAGCCTTTTCTGTGGACCTATATCCCAGTATCGTCCAAGATTGTGTCCGTTAACCCAGACAATACCTTTTTTATAATTTGCAATATCGATAAAAGTATCGCCTGTATATGCAAGTGAAAAATTGCCCTTGAAGAAGATTCCTGGTTTATCAACGGTTTTGCTTGAAGAGCGCAGGTCGTAAATGAATTTATGGTCCATTGGCAGATTATATATCTGCCAGTTATTCAGGGTAATATCATTAAGTATAACAGTGCCGGTTATTCCTTTTCTGTCATGTAAATCATGACCATAGTTAATTCTTCCCATACCTTCTACAAGCAACTCAAGAACCGGTTTGGCCGATGAGGTTTCGGGAATAAATATGGTGTCAATAGCTTCCCTCCTGTCGAGGTTACCAACGTACTTACCATCAATAAAGACTGTTGCATAATCATGAATACCTGTCACAGTCAGTTTCCCGCTTTTCTTATCTGTTAGTTCTGTCCTGTACAGGATATAACCATAATCCTGTCCGCAAGCTTCAAATGTCAGGGGCTTTTCTGAGGTAACAGGTTCCGGGAGATTATCCCATATTGATGTAAAATGGGTAGGGAATATCAACTGGACCTCGATTGCCGTTATGGAATCAGGGACATGAGGCAATTTTTCCTTCCCGGGCAGATAAGACCCTATAAGCTTACGAAGGGCCATATATTTTGGTGTCGGCTTTCCCTGTTCATTTATCGGGGCATCGTAATCGTAGCTTGTAACAGAAGGTTCATAACCTTTTCTTCCAGAATTTGCTCCTGCGGTGAATCCAAAGCTGGTACCGCCGTGAATGACATACATGTTAAATGATTTCCTGTTGTCCATCAGGAACTTAACTTCTTTAAGAAGTTCGGCCGTATCAGGTCTGGCCCACTCCTCCCCCCATTGTGTCAGCCAGCCTGTATAGGTTTCGCTGCTGAATACAGGTACACCCGGATTTATTTTCCGGGCAAGTTCAAAGTCACTTTCAGAACTTCCTGAATCAAGTCCTACAGCGCAACCCGGAAGAGTTCCTGCTTCGAGCATTTTTATTGTGGGACCATCCCCTGTAAATTCAGGAACATCTATTCCGTTATCAATCCATACCTCCCTGAGTCTGGATATATAATCTTTGTCATTCCCAAAACTGCCATATTCATTTTCGATCTGGATCATCAGTATGGGACCACCGTTTGTAATCATGTAAGGTTTTATCTCTTCCGCCAGCCTTGTCATATATCTCTCAGCGGCTTCCATATACCTTGAGTCCATGCTTCTTAGTTCTATATCAGGAATCCGGAGGAGGTAAGGAGGTATTCCTCCAAGTTCCCATTCAGCACATACATAGGGACCGGGTCTTACAATAAGCCACATCTCCTCATCCTGTACTATCTCAATAAACTCCCTGATATTCCGGTTACCGGTCAAAAAATCATAAACTCCCTCTTCCTGTTCGTGGTAATTCCAGAAGATATATGCTGATATCGTATTACATCCCATTGCCTTTGCCATTTTTACTCTGTGCCGCCAGTATTCAGAAGGTATCCTGGCAGGATGTATTTCCCCGCTTATTATCTGGAATGGTTCTCCATCGAGTAGAAATTCTTTTTCGCCAAGCACAAAAGTGTGTCTCGTCTTTCTGTCTTTAAAAGATGTTGTAAACAATAGCAGAATAAACAAAATAACCAGAATTCTAAAACGTCCGAACATATTCTTTAACACTTAAACTTTCTTCATCTTTCTTCAACACCCTTTTATATAGCCTGAAAACTATGCAGTTTTGCATAAAATCCATTCTCTTTTCCGATCAGTTCGTCATGGGTACCCTTTTCAACAATTTTACCTCCATCAATAACCACTATCACATCAGCATGCTGAATTGTTGATAGTCTGTGTGCTATCACTATTGATGTTCTGTTCTCCATCAGTTTCAGTATTGCATCCTGGACAAGACGTTCCGATTCGGTATCCAGGGCAGATGTTGCCTCATCGAGGATCAGGATAGGCGGATTCGCCATTATTGCCCTTGCTATGCTTATCCTCTGGCGCTGTCCGCCGCTCAGCTTATTTCCACCCTCGCCAACTGTATTTTCATACCCATGTTCAGTTTCCAAAATAAATTCATGGGCATTTGCGATACGGGCAGCATTTTTAACATCCTTCATATCGAATGTTTCAAGGCCAAAAGCAATGTTTTCAGTGAATGACGTATTGAAAAGAATAGGATTCTGGCTCACAATGCCGAGTAGATGACGAAGGTCTTTTATTTTGAGATCACTGATATCTTTACCGTCAACGTGTATAGATCCATTGTCAGGGTCAATGAACCGTGGCAGAAGGTCAGCCAGAGTCGATTTACCAGCTCCCGATTTACCAATTACAGCTACTGTCTGGCCCTTCTTTATTAAAAGGTTAATATCCTGAAGTACCGGTTCACTGTTATACGCAAACCATATACTCCGAAACTCTATTGAATCATTAAATTCCTTAACCGGAAGCGCATTCTCCTTTTCGGTTATCTTTTCCTCGGCCTCAAGTATCTGGTCTACTCTGTTAATTGATGCCATTCCCTTCTGTATGCTGAACCACGCCGTTGTAATATTTTTTGCTGGCTGTATGATTTGTGAAAAGATAATAAGATAGGCAATAAGCCTGTCAGGTGTCATATTTCCTCCCCCCCTGAGGGCAAGTATCCCCCCAATATACATAAGGACAATGATCACGATAGTTGACAGGAATTCACTGAGCGGGAGTGCCATGTAATGCCTGCGTATTACTCTCTTGAATGTTTTTGAGTACTTTTTGTTGGTTGTATCGAATTGTTCCTTCATCTTCTTTTCGGCATTGAATCCCTTTATGATTCTGAGCCCTGTAAGAGTTTCCTCCACCACCGACAAGAGTCGTCCCAGATTCTCCTGCTGAACAATTGATGATGACCGCAAAGTCCGGCTTACTCTTCCTATGAGCCAGCCGCTGACAGGTAACAGTAAAAGTGCGAACAATGTAAGCTGATAACTGTTGATGAACAGGTATATAACAAAAATTATTATGTACATAGGGTCCCTGAAGATCATTGTTAATGACGCCATTACTGATATTTCGATTTCCTGTACATCATTCGAAATCCTGGTCATTATATCTCCTTTACGGGCATCGTTAAAATATGACAATGAAAGATTAAGCACTTTGTTGTACATTTTTTTCCTCAGGTCCCGGACCGTGCAGGATCTGATATATGCCATGCTGTTATTTGCGAGGAAAACGAAACCATTCTTCAGGAGGCTGGCGGTAATAAAAATAAGGCTCACCAGTAATAAGGCTCCTACCTGTCCGTTCTTCTCAATGAACATTGATAAATAGTATCTGGAGAATTCACCCATGTATTCAAATGTCATCTGAAATTCTCCGGGATAGGGTACACTCCCCACCCTGTTGAACAGGATTTTCAAAAATGGAATTGCAAGGGTGTAGGATACAAGAGCAAACAGAGCACTGAGAATATTGAATATTACACTATTAAAAGCAGGTCTTTTATAGGGCCTGATATATTTCAGCAGCAGTTTTACTTTATTCATCGTATTATCGTCGATTTAGAAACCCGTAAAGTTAAAGGGAGTTATTGCCTTTAACTCCGTCTTTATCGTCTCATTTACATCCAGGTTATCAATAAAGGAGTGTATCGCTTCCTGTGTAATCATCTGACCGGTACGGGTGAGGTCCAGAAGCGCTTCATATGGTTTTGGATAACCTTCTCTTCTTAAGATTGTCTGGATAGCTTCAGCTACTACTACCCAGTTATTGTCAAGGTCGCTTCTGATCTTATCTGTATTTACAATAAGTTTATTCAGGCCCTTGAGAATAGAATTGAAGGCCAGTACTGAATGTCCTACCGGGATACCTATATTGCGTAATACAGTTGAATCGGAAAGGTCGCGCTGAAGTCTTGAAATAGGTAGTTTTTCCGACAGATGACCAAGAATGGCATTTGCATATCCAAGGTTTCCTTCGCCATTTTCAAAATCTATCGGATTGATCTTATGAGGCATTGCGGAGGAACCTATTTCACCTTTTTTTATCTTTTGCCGGAAATAGTCCATCGAAATGTAGGTCCACATATCTCTTGTAAGATCAATAAGTACTACATTAATTCTCCGCATGTTATCAAACAAAGCCGCCATGTTGTCGTAGTGATCTATCTGTGTTGTCGGATGAGATCGCGTCAAACCAAGCTCCTCGTTAACGAAATTATCTGCAAATGCTATCCAGTCAATATCAGGATAAGCGGCTTTATGGGCATTCATATTTCCGGTTGCTCCTCCGAATTTGGCAGAATAGGGAATCTGTCCGAAGTATTTTGATTGTTCATCAATCCTGGCAATGAAAACTGAAATTTCTTTACCCAGCCGGGTTGGAGAAGCCGGTTGTCCGTGAGTTCTTGCAAGCATGGGAATATCTTTCCACTCGTCAGCCAGTGAAGCCAGAGACTCCCGCAGATCAAAAAGCAGGGGAAAATATACGTTAGTAAGAGCATCCTTAAGTGACAGGGGTACAGCTGTATTGTTTATATCCTGAGATGTTAGTCCGAAATGTATGAACTCACTCCACTTTCCCCAGCCTGAATGGAGGAATTTTTCCTTGAGAAAATATTCAATCGCCTTGATATCATGATTAGTCGTTTTTTCCCTTTCCTTTATCTTTTCCGCATCTTGAATAGTCAGATCTTCATATATTGAACGAAGATCCTTGTAATTATCCTTCCTGAAATCACTTATCTGAGGAAGAGGAATTTCGCAAAGGGCAATAAAATATTCTATTTCCACTATCAGACGATATTTAATAAGTCCAAACTCGGAGAAATAGAGGTCAAGCTCATTTACCTTCTGTCTGTATCTTCCGTCGAGCGGAGAGATGGCAGTAAGAGAATTTAAATCCATCACTTTTTACTTGAGTTTTCAACTAATTAAAACGGTATATGCAAATGTAGTATTTTAGATGTTGTAAAAAAACTGAATTCCGTCTTATAAAAAGTAACCGAAAAAAGCAATTATGGCTACAGGTAAAGTAAGGATCTCGGCTGTGAGATATGCCAATACATACCCATTTATGTATGGATTGACAGAAACGGGCTTTGATAAAAAAGCTGATATTGAAACTGATCATCCGGCTCAATGTGCTGAAAAGCTGATTGGCAATAAAGTTGATATCGGGCTTATCCCGATTGCAGCAATCCCAATGCTTAAGGAGCCTTATATCATAACCGATTACTGCCTGGGAGCCTATGGAAAAGTAAGAACGGTAATGCTTTTAAGTAACTGTTCTCTTGATAATGTGCATTCCATAAACCTTGATTACAGGTCTCTATCCTCTGTAAGCCTTGCCAGGATCCTTGCCAAACATGCATGGAAGAAAAAATTCAAATGGAATAATACATTTGATGGATTTGATTTTTTACATATACCTTTAAATGAGGCTGTTGTATTAATAGGTGATCAGTGTTACGAATATGAGAGCCGGTTCAGTATTAAAATTGACCTGGCTGAAGAATGGAATAAACTGACCGGTCTGCCCTTTGCTTTTGCCTGCTGGACAGCCAATAAAAAGCTTAAAAATGAATTTCTTGCAGAATTCAATAATGCACTTGCAGCAGGAGTAAATAACATTTCAGCAGTTGTTGAGAAATATGGCAAGACAGGAATAATAAGAGGTGAGGATCTCAGGATTTACCTTACAAAGAACATGGATTTTGAACTTAACGATGATAAGCGAAAAGCTATAAAGCTGTTTCTGGAAATGCTGAGGGAACTGTGACCCATTGCCCCCTCCTGAAGGGGGACTAATACATTTAATTAACAGTATATTATCTTTTCATTTTGCCGGGTTCTTTCTAATTAATGGATAATTGATTAACTTTGAAATTTGGATCTGCAATTGTAAAAACGTAAAATAATTATTAAGATGAGAAAGACAATCACCTTCAACGAGCTCCGGAAGATAAAAGATCAGTTACCCTCCGGTAGTATGAAAAAAATTGCTGAAAAGCTGGATCTTAATGAAGAGACAGTAAGAAACTACTTCGGAGGGAGAAACTTTGACAAGGGACAAAGCATTGGCATTCATTTTGAACAGGGGCCCGACGGTGGAATTGTCACTTTTGATGATACGACCATTCTTGACATGGCAAAGGGAATGATAAAAAGTTAAATTATGACCTGAGACCTGTTTAAAAGCAAAAGGCCCGGTCTTTTGCTTTTTTTAGTTAAATAATAATAATCTAAACCCCGGAGTAACACGAAGTATATCACAGAGTTACACGGATTTTCTCGCCCTTCCGCTCTTATGCCATCACCCACTCTCCCCTTCTAAGAAGAGATCTAGCTGCTTCTCATCAGAATCTTCAGATTCAAGGTTAGAAACACTGACCCCCAGCAGCCTGATCCTTGTTCCCTTTAATTCAAGGGATTTGCGGATTTCAGATACTTCCCTGTGCAAAGTATCAAAATCCCTGATATAATGCTTTAAAGTTCTGCTTCTCGTTATCTGCGTGAAGTCCGAGAACTTGATCTTCAGGGTTATGGTCTTCCCATTAGTACCGACATGTTCAATCCGTTCCATCAGCTCTTTTTCAACCTTGTAGAGTTCAGCAATTATTTCGAATGAGGTTGTCAGGTCCTTCTCATAGGTAAGTTCTGTTCCGATTGATTTGCGCTCACCTTCAGTTTCAACAGGTCGGTCATCAATGCCTCTTACAATATCATAAAAGAACTTGCCCGCCTTACCGAAATTTCTGATCAGATCAGGCAGATCCCACTGTTTAAGGTCACCACCTTTATGTATCCCAAGCTTATGCATCTTACCTGCAGTCACTTTTCCGATGCCGTAAAATTTCTCAATTGGCAGCTCTTCGATAAATTTTTCAGCATCATCAGGTTTTATTAGGAAAATACCATCAGGCTTCTTTATATCAGAAGCAATCTTGGCGAGGAATTTATTGAAAGATATTCCTGCAGATGCGGTTAGTCCGATTCTTTTCAGTATCTCTTTTTTTATCTCCCTGGTAATTAATGTTGCCGAACCTATACCCTTTTTATCGGATGTCACATCCAGGAATGCTTCATCAATTGACAGGGGTTCAACGACATCGGTATATTCCTTAAATATTTCGAGTATCTGCTCTGAGACCTCTGCATATCTGTCAAACCTGTGCTTTACGAATATCAGTTCAGGGCACAACTTCTTTGCTGTAACCGAAGGCATAGCAGACTTCACACCGAATTTCCTTGCTTCGTAGCTTGCAGCGGCAACTACATGTCTCTCCCCGCTCCCACCGACTGCTATAGGTTTCCCTCTCAGCTCAGGATTATCAAGCTGTTCAACCGATGCAAAGAAGGCATCCATGTCTATGTGAATTATCTTCCTCATAAAGAAGTGACTAGAGTGACTAGAGTGACTAGAGTGACTAGAGTGACTAGAGTGACTAGAGTGACTAAAGTGACTAGAGTGACTAGAGTGACTAGAGTGACTAGAGTGACTAGAGTGACTAGAGTGACTAGAGTGACTAGAGTGACTAGAGTGACTAGAGTGACTAGAGTGACTAGAGTGACTAGAGTGACTAGAGTGACTAAA
>CAZHRV010000140.1:0-35469 GCA_964535035.1 uncultured Rikenellaceae bacterium | reverse complement strand
ACTTTTGCTCCGGAGAAGGTCATCTCTACAGCCTCCCTGTATGACATCTCATCAAGCTTACTTGCATCAGTCAGCCATTTAGGATCGGCATTTAACAGACCCGGAACATCTTTCCATACTGTAACACTCTCTGCATTAAGCATATTGCCAAGGATTGCAGCAGTATAATCAGATCCCTCCCGCCCAAGGGTTGTGGTTTTTCCTTCCAGGGTGCCGCCAATAAAACCCTGGGTCAGGTAAACATTATGATCTCTGAAAGTAAAACAATTTTTAATCCTGTCCGAACTTTCATCCCACAATACATTGGCATCTCTGTACCTGTCGTCGGTCAGCAGGTTATCCCTTATATCCACCCACTTTATATTGATCCCTGATTTAATAAGATATTCCGCTACTATTATTGTCGACCATAATTCACCGTATGATACAATCTGGTCATATTCAAAGTCATATCCTGATCCTTTAACTGATTTCAGATACTCTTTAAGCTTTAAAAATGAATTCTCTATTTTACTTTTTGCTGAATTTCCGGAAGGGAAAATATCTTCTGCAACAGATGAATGATAGCTGTAAATGTTGTCCAGATGGTCTTTATAATCTTGTTCACCTGCAAGCCATGACCTGAGGACTTTCTCAAGCGCGTTTGTTGTTTTTCCGAATGCAGAAACAACTACAATAAGATAATCTGCCTCATCAGTAACTATTTTAGCCAGATTCCTGATTCCTCCGGCATCCCTGACTGATGCCCCTCCGAACTTATATACTTTCATAAATCAGAATTTGGATTCAAAAGTAGGATAAATAAGGATTAACCACAATGATATTGTGTTGTTTTGTAAGAAGCCGAATCTGTGAGGCAGAGGGGGTCATTCATACCTCAACGCTTCGACAGGGTTCCTCGTTGCAGCTCTCCATGCCTGCCAGCTAACGGTAAGTAAAGCAATCCCAAGAATTAATATTCCTGCAATAGCAAATACCCACCAGTTTAAGTCGACTTTATAGGCAAAGTTCTGTATCCACCTGCTTATGAAATACCATGCTACCGGACAAGCAATTAAAAATGCTACAATAACCCATTTTGCAAAGTCTTTATTCAGCATTGACAGTATCTCTGTAACTTTTGCACCGTTAATCTTCCTTATACCTATCTCCTTGGTTCTCTTATCAGCTTCAAGAGTACTTAATGCGAAAATTCCCATTAACGATAAGAATATCGCAAGAAACGAAAATATTCCGGTTATCCTTGCCAGCTTCTCCTCCGCATCATAGGCATCCCTGTATTTTTCATCAATACTCTCAAATGCAAACGGGATTCCCGGAAACATATCATTCCATTGTGTTTTTATAAATTCAATTGTCTCTGACTTTTTATCAGGATTTATTTTGATTGTAATGTATCCCGGATAGTTGTGATGACGACCAAATTGATAAATCATTGGACGAACAGGATATTGCAAGGATGTGACATTAATATCGTTTATTACACCTATTACTTCCTTACTGTTGTCCCTGGTAATTAATCCAAACTTTTTCCCGTCAAGATCTTTCCATCCAAGCTTTTTCCATGCTGATTCATTAATTATTAATGCATTATTGTCAGTTGAATAATCTTTTGAGAAAAACCTTCCATTTAATAATTTCATTCCGAAAACATCAATAAAATTTTCATCCACATCGCAGGAGAGTAGCTCAAGTCCATCGGGATATTCATTTCCCTCAGGATAGATTTTAAAGTTATTTCTGAATCCGAATCCGGGAACAAATTCAGTAACAGAGGTATTACCATAGCCATACTGTGCTGAATATTTTTCTAATGTATTGGTAAAAAGGGTAGTATTATTCATCCTTTCATTGCCACTATATCCAAGTGACCGAACTGGTATAGTTATAAGGTTCTCTTTATTAAATCCCGTATCATGGTTCCGCATGAAAGAGATCTGTTTGAAGATAAAAAGTTGAGCAACAACTAATATTATGGTTATTGTAAATTGAAGCACAACAAGACTTTTCTGAAAAGTCATTTTGTTTTTATCCGACTCCCTGTTGTGAAGCAGAACCTTTATGGGAGACGGCCTGGATAATACAATAGAAGGATAAAGTCCGGAGATCAATATTGATAAAATTCCAAATCCAATGGTCCCAAACCAGAATATTGGATCTGAAAGATCTACGATAATGTTCTTTCCTATCAGATTATTGAAAAAGGGCAATAAAAAATATACACCAAAAAAGGAGATTATAAGGCTGGTGACTACCAAAAAAGCTATCTCAGCAAAGAAATCACCAATAAGAACCCCGGGAGAAGCCCCGTTTACCTTCTTGATAACAGTTTCAATATTTCTTTTCCCGGTATTCGCAATTGATATATTCATGAAATTCAGGCATGCAATCACCAATATTCCCAATGCAATTGCCGAAAGTATCCAAAGGTAAGCCGGATTAACACCGGGCACAATATCGTTCTCAAGCGTAGAGTTCAGATGGCTGCCAAAAAATTGAGTCACCAGATAATTATGCCTGTTTCTCATAAAATCAGGATAGTATTGTTTTTCAATATTGGTAAGTATATTTTCAAATCTATCAGGAACCTTATTACCATTAAATGTTACAAAAGTGTAAAGCCCGAAATGATACCATCGTTCATGTATATCGGTAAAATATACATATCTGAAATTATCGGAAAGGAAGTATTCAAAATCAAATATTGAATTTGATGGAATATCATTTATTATTCCAGTAACTTTAAAAGTAAAGGTCTCATATTCAAATGTTTTTCCTAATACATCAATGTTTCCGTAGAGTTTTTCAGCGAGGGTTCTGGTAATAACAGCTTCAAAAGGATCCTTAAAAAGAGTACTCTGGTTACCTGATATCAATGGGAAATTGAAAAGAGGAAAAAACTCCTTTTCAACAACTGCTCCTCTGATATTTTCAAATCTATCTTCACCGATTTTCAAATCATTTATTGTACTCATCAATCCGATTACATTTTTTATCTCGGGATAATCCTTTTTCAAAACATCCGACAAAGCCAGGGGAGTTGATGCCCCGATTGAGCCATCCTGTATATTACTTTCAACTATCCGGTATATATTCTTTGCACTTGGATTAAAGTTATCAAAAGAGGTTTCATATCGAACATAAAGGAGTATTAACATACTGGCAGTTACTCCAACAGATAACCCGATTATATTTATCAATGCAAATTTTCTATTGGTAAATAAATTACGGATGTTTACCCTTAAAATGAATATTAATTTACCCATATTAGAATTCTTAGATTATTCATATCGTAATGCTTCGACCGGGTTTCTTGTTGCTGCCAGCCAGGTAAGCCAACCCACTGTAAGTAAAGCAATTATCAGTTCAAAACAAACAGCTGCCAGAAAAATCCACCATGAGATTTTCACCTGGAATGCGAAATCCTGTAGCCATTTCCTGACAAGGATATAAGCAACAGGACAGGCAATCAGACTTGATGTAAGGATCCAGACAGTAACCTGGCCTGATAAAAGGAGTAATATGTCTGATACCGGTGCTCCCATAACCTTTCTTATGCCAACCTCTTTTTTCCTCCTGCTTATAACCAGGGAGGCAAAACCGAACAATCCAAGACATGAGATGCATAATGCCGTCATCGTAAAAAGCAATAATAAAAAGCCGCTTTTTTCTACCGGACCATACTGGTTATTATAGGCATCTTCAAGATACCTGTAATTCAGACCAATCCCCGGTAAAATATTGCTCCAGGTTTTTTCTACATATTCAAGTGTCCCATCAATATTCTGTGGATTTAATCTTAGCACTATAGTAATATACATCTCAGGATTTATATAAATCAACATCGGATTTATCTTTTCATGGAACGATCTAACATGGAAATCTTTAAACACTCCAATAACATTAACTCCGTTTTCATTTTCTTCCCCCGGAATCATTAATTTTGTTCCCACTGGGTTTTTTAATCCCAGTGAGGCAACAGCAGCCTGACTAATGAGGACACTCTCATACCTGTCAGTTGAATAATTCCTGGAAAAATCCCGCCCTTCAACAATTTCCAGTCCCATCGATTTCACAAATGCATAATCAGCCGGTAGTGCCTGTATATTGATAGAATTATCTGATGGGGTCCCTTCAGTTCTTACACTTATATTCATCTGGCTGTTTATGCCCGGTACAGTGTATGCTCCTGAGACATAGCGGATATTTGAGTTTTTTAAAAGTTCATCTCTTAAAACATCATATTTAGAGTTAATTGCCTGGTTTGTTCCGGGGAAATTTAAGAGAACCACGTTCTCCTTTACAAAGCCAAGACTAGAATTTTTCATATAATTTAATTGACGAAAGATGATGATTGTCCCGACCAGAAGAATAATGGAAATGGAAAACTGAACCATGATCAACAGCTTGCGTAGTGTTAGTTTTTTGTTTAAGCCGAATGTCTCTTTATGCAAAATTTCTATCGGCCTGAATCTGGAAATATAAATTGCGGGATATCCTCCTGCGGTGGCTCCCACTATAATAATTAATATAAATACTATTAAAGACAATGTTATGAAATGATTCTTAGCCAAAACATAGACAGTACCCAGGTAAGAATAAAGATCAGTATAGAATTGCTCAAAAAGGAATACTCCTATCAGGCATGAAATCAGGATTACTACCAGAGATTCCGTCATAAACTGCACTATCATCTGTTTCTTTTGAGCTCCAAATGTTTTACGGATCGCTACTTCCTTCATCCTGCCCAGATATTGAGATATGGAGAGATTCAAGAAATTGAAACAAGCTATCACAAGGACAAAAATGGTTGCAGAGAGGAATATATAGACATAAGTTTTATTCCCTTTTGCCCCGATATCTCCCCGGGTATCTGTCTCCCAATGAATCTCGCTCAGAGGTTGCATTTCAAACTTCATCCTTGAGGCAAGCCATTCGCCTGCATTTTTTAAAAGAAGATCGTTTAGTTTTGGGATGATAGTACCTGAAGATGTTTTGTTCTTCAGCAAAACATAAGTAAGATCATCACCCCATTGGTTCCATGGATGCTCAACTATTTCACCCATAGCTTTAAGGGTGGAATAAGAGACTATCAGATCACAATTTAAATGTGTGTTTTCAGGGATATCAAGCATAACACCCGCTATTTTTAACGGAGTGTCATGGTACAATAGTTCCTGTCCCGGAGGAACAATATCGCCAAAATACTTTGTTGCAATCTTTTTCGAAATAACTACTGAAAACGGATCCGTCAGTGCATTTTCCGCGTCGCCATAGTTTAAGTCAAATGAAAAAATATTAAAAATTCCCTGATCTGCAAAGAACAAATTATTTTCCTTAATTTCCTGGTTATCCGTGGTTTTGATAACAGCATCGTAATCTTTCCTTATGCGGACGGCTTCCTCGACCTCAGCGATTTCTTCTTTCAATGCAGGAGCCAGCGCCGGCATCGATCCTGCAAACTTCATTATGTTACCTTCAGTCCCCCATTCGAGTGCAATACGGTATATATTGTGCCTGTTTTCCTGAAAGCTTTCATAGCTTAATTCGTTTACTACATATATCAATATTAACAAACACGCTGTTATTCCCAGGGCTAATCCGATAATATTTATTGATGAAAAAAACTTTTTTTTCATCAATAAATTAATTGCGGTTTTTATATAATTCCTGAACATTTTTATAGTTTTCAGATTACATATATCTATAAATCTGATCAGGTTCTTTTATCACTGGAAATCATTCCGTCAATAAGACGTATTATACGGCTTCCGTACAATGCAAACTGCTCATTATGCGTAACCTGAATTATAGTAATGCCCTCATTATTAAGGATTTTAAGGAGCTCCATTATTTGCTTCCCCTGGTCAGTATGCAGATTACCTGTTGGTTCATCGGCCAGCAACAATTTAGGTTTGCCTACAATTGCTCTGGCTATTCCGACAAGTTGCTGCTGACCGCCTGAAAGCTGAACAGGGAAAAGATCTTTTTTGGCCACTATACTAAACCTGTCGAGCATTTCGGCAACCATTGCCTTACGTAAAGAGGCTTTAACACCTTTATAAACGAGAGGGGTTTCGATATTCTCATAAACCGTCATTTCATCAATAAGATGAAAAGCCTGGAAGATGAAGCCTATGAAGTTCCTGTGAAATTCAACTCTCTTCTTTTCGTTTATAGTATGAACAGAATGGTCCAAAAAGAGATATTCTCCTTCGTTCGGTTCATCAAGCATGCCAATAATATTCAGAAGAGTAGATTTTCCCGCTCCGCTAGGTCCCATAACGGTAACAAACTCACCTTCTGATATTTCAAGGTCGATATCCTTCAGGACAAAGGTCCTCTGGAATTTTGAATCGTAATACTTGTAAATGTGTTTTAGTGTTATCATAATTATTTCAATTATCAATTATCAATGAACAATTAACAATTATTTATTTTTAGATGTATTGATTATTACTGTATAGTATTTTAAGTAATTCATCACAATCCATACTCATTCATATCGCAGAGCTTCCACCGGATTTCTTGTCGCCGCTCTCCAGCTTTGCCAGCTGACTGTCAGTAATGCCAATAAAATTGCAATGATCCCTCCAACGGTAAAGATCCACCAGCTTAACCCTGCTTTATATGCAAAGCTTTCAAGCCATTTATTCAGAATAAAATAAGAACATGGTATTGCTATGAAAAGAGCAAAAAACACCCACTTTATAAAGTCCATATTCAGCAATATCATAACCTGTGATACTCTTGCTCCGTTTACTTTGCGAAGGCCCACCTCCTTTGTTCTTTTTCTTATGGAGAACTCAGCAATACCTATCATCCCTAGGCAGGAGATCATAATAGCAAGAATTGCAAATAACCGGATTGCCGAAGCCAGTCTTTCCTCACTTTTATACATTGAATCAAGCCAGTCGTCATAAAACTGATATGTCAATTCATAACCCGGGCATATCTCTTTCCACGTTTTTTTCAATGCATCAATAGTTTTAGGAATATTCACCGGATCACCTCTTAAAGTCAGATGAGAAGCTCCCATCTCGTTTGATATAACTACTGCCAAAGGTGTAATCTTATTATACAGATTAACAAAATGAAAGTTTTTAATAATGCCTATTATCTCTTTCCCATGAAAATCATGACCTTCAAATGTATCCCAACCGGTTTCCTTAAAAGCAGTTTCGTTGATATAACATACCTTGTTAAAATCCGATTTCATCGTACCTCTGCCTTGTATGACAGGTATTTTAAAAACGTTAAAAAATGCAGTATCAACAGTCAGTTGATTTATAAAACCTTCCTTACCATTAACATCCCAGGAAGAACTTGCATAAATACTGCCCGGAGTACCATGAGAAAAACAAATATTTTTAATTGTCGGTTCCTGCAAAAGCTTGTCTCTGATGAACTCTCTCTTTTCTGCAAGCCGCCAGTGCACATTCACTCTTAACAGTTTATCGGTATCAAATCCAAAATCTTTGGTCCTGACATAATCAATTTGTCGTGTAATTACTATCAACGCAATAATAAGTGTAACTGAAACTGCATTCTGAATAATATTTAAAACTCCTCTAAGATTAAAAGTACTTTTCCCTGAAATCCCTTTTTTCATAAAAATATTGACAGGGTGAAGCCCTGATATAACTAAAGCCGGATACATTCCCGAGAGCGTCGATATTATCAGTACTCCTACCAGGATACATGACATAACCAAAGGTTTATACAATACTTTTAAATTAATGCTGTCATCAAGAAATTTTTCAAATAAGGGAATCCATAATGACGATAACAGCAATGCTGCCAGTAAAGAAATAAAACATATCAGGACTGACTCTGAAATAAATTGAAAGAACACTTTTTGTTTTGATGCACCAATAGTCTTTTTAACAGCGATCTCTTTATACCTGTCGGTAAAACTGGCAGTTGTCAGATTTATATAATTAAATATTGCAAGGAGAATAATCACTGATGTGATTACCAGAAGTAATTTTATCAGCTTAATATTTGCATGGCGGGTCAGGCTACGGTCTATTCCCTGCATGAAATAGGATTCACCGAAAGGGATAAGATCAATACTTTCGATAGGATATCCCATAGAGTATTCAATTGAGCTTATATCCTTTGTCAGAAGATCCTCAAGAACAGGAACGTTAGTATTATTTTTTATAAGGCAAAATAACCTGAAATAATATAAGGTATTTCCCTGTCCGTCACTCCATCCTTCATACCAGATTTTAGTTTTTGAGTTTGTAATAAAATCACCCTGGATACTCGAATTATCAGGGAAATCTTCTATTATGCCGCTTACTACCAATGATTCTTTATATTCGGCAATGAGTGTTTTACCTATAGGATCCTCTTTGCCAAAAACTTTTTTTGCAAAGCTCTCGGTAAGAACAACATCATTCGGATTGCTTAAAGAAGAACCGGCATGTCCGATAATAAAATCGGAAGAGAAAATATTAAAAAAAGATGAATCGGTAGCTATCATCTGTCCGGTAAAAGGTATATCATTGCTGGTCACAGTTGTTTGATAGCTGTTAAAACGGCAGGCATCTTCTATTTCAGGGTAGTTTTCCAGGAAATATTCGCGGAAATCTTCCCTGACTGATGCAATATTTTCGTTGGCAAATACCCTGTAAATGCGATCTATATTCGGATATCCCTTATCAACACTGAATTCATTTATCAGAAATGCGATTAATACCAGTACAATCGATATACTTACTGAAAAACCCGTAATTACTATCAGTGATGTCGATTTTTTCTTAATCAGACTGCGTATCAGAATTCTTAATCTTGTCATAGTATTTATAAATGTCAGACCTTTCTCCTTCCCTCTACTCTTCAAACCGAACAGTGACATTTCCCCCGGTCGAACGCATATAAACGGGAATCCCGCCATTATTCAAAGTACCTTTCACACGGTTTTTTTCAACTCTTCCGGAGAAATTTTGGAGCTCAATGTTAACTTTATCCGAGCTCAAATCCAGATCAAAGCCAAGATCCTCCCCGTTTTGGATGGTTGCATCAATTCCTCCCCCACTGGATTCCAGGTATAATTCCTTACTTAAGTTGTCTATGTTAATACGGATTGGTCCACCACTGGATTTGGCTTTCACATAACCGGCCTCTCCGGTAACACTTACACCGCCACCGCTACTACCGGCATCCACATCGCCATGAATATTATTGAGGTGTACACCACCGCCCGAGCTATGCGCATAAACGTTGCCATGCGCTTCATCAATAGTAACACCACCTCCGCTGGAACTTAAGTGAACATCCCCGTTCAGATTAGTGGCAGTCACTTTACCTCCGGATGAACTTGCCTTAGTGGTTCCTGTGATGTCTTCCAATTGTATTCCACCGCCACTGCTGGTAAAATTATGTGTGCCTTCCACATCTGAAATTCTTAATCCACCTCCACTGGATGATACATTGCACGACATTTCCCGGGGTACTACGACGGTTAATGAAATACCTGCATTTTGCCATGGACTGATACGTAACCTGCGCTCAATATTTGCAGTAACAACAGAACCATTTTTCTCTATATCCAGATCATACAGTTCGAGAACATCAGCGACCGCCGGATCCGATGGTGATAAAAGCCTTCCGTTTTTTCTGATAAATACCTGCACCACTATTTTCTTCTGATCATGGGTTCTAACTACCACACCTCCGCCTGAAGATCTGGCATTCAGTGTACCCGGCTGATCCAGATTAAAGGTTTTTGTTATGGTAGGAGTTCCGTTTTCCTGGGTAAATCCATTACATGAAAGCAGCGCCACCAGCATTGCAATCATTGTGTGCGTCTTTACATTTACTTGAGTTTTCATAGGAAAATTTATTAATTGTTAATTTCTCATTCATATCTCAAAGCTTCGATCCCGAGTCACTTCGCTCTCGGGATCTCGTCACTCATATCTGAGTGCCTCAACCGGGTTCCTTGTTGCGGCTTTCCAGCTTACTATACTTATTGACATAACTGCAATCAATAGTGCTATCAGTCCACCAATAACAAAGATCCACCAATGTATTTCTGTTCTGTAGGCAAATCCCGTTAACCATTTTTTCATTGAAAAGACAGCTAAGGGACACGACAAAACCAGTGCGGCAATTACCCATCTTAAATAATTCATGTTTTGCATGACCATAATTTCCAATATGCTACTCCCGTTAACCTTTCTTATCCCTATTTCTTTAGTCCTCCTTTGAGCACTGAATTTCGATAAACCATAAAGGCCAATACTGGCTATGAACAACGCAAATAATGCAAATGCAAAGAGCAGGCTCTCAAATTTTCTCTCGCTCCTGTATTGCATGTCATAGGAATCATTGAGGAAATTGTATTCAAAAGCAAATGCGGAACAAACTTCCTTCCATACTTCCATGATCTTCTGTAACTCACCGGTAATATCCCCGGGGGCTAATCTTATATTTACGTAGTTCAGATAGCCGGAAGTATAAAATAAAAGTAAAGGGGTCATTTCATAATTGAGTCCCCGGTAATGAAAATCCTTAATAATCCCTATGATAGTACCTTTAACCCCGTTCCCGGGCGTAATAACCTGTCCTACCGGATCATTAAGATTATATTGATTTACTGCATACTGGTTGATCAGATATGTGGTTTTCAGGTCAGACTGGCTTTCTGCCGAAAAATCACGTCCCTCAACCAGCTTAATTCCCATCGTCCTGAGATAATCAGCATCGACATAATTATTAAAATATTTATTTTCGTGACCCTCAATATTTACACAACACCATGACCCCCAGTAATTTCCCGGCAATCTGCTGGAATATGACATATTCTCAATACCTGCAATTTTCAATATCTTTTCTTTAAAGAAATCCATATGATCTTTCATTTGAGAATTGACCTTCAGGATAACAATATTATCCATATTAAAACCCAGATCTTTCTTTTTCATATAACGGAACTGGCTGTTTGCAATAAGAGTGCATAGAATAAGTGTAATCGAGACAAAATTCTGAAAAATAATAAGAATATTCCGCAGAGAAGTAGTTTTTGAAAATCCTGATGGTCTTTGTTTTTCAGTGATTAATGATCCTTTACTTATATATAAAGAAGGGTAAAGTCCGGAGATGATTGTAAACAATACTATTCCTGATATCAGACTTATAATACTTACTGATGAGAAGAAGTCGGATAATGAAAAAGTGAAACCGGTAAGATCAGAGATTAAAGGATTAAAAAACCATATAACAATGAAAGCAACAAAAAAAGATACAGATATGAACAAGAAAGTCTCTGTCAGAAACTGAAAGACTATCATGGACCGTGATGCTCCGTTCACTTTTCTCAGGCTTACCTCTTTGTATCTTGAAATTGCGCTTGCAATGGTCAGGTTTATAAAATTAACCAGAGCCAGCAATAGAATAAAGACAGAAATTGCTATTAATATCCTGTTATATAATAAATTACCATGTTTGGTATTGCTTTCATTTTCTATTTCTGAGGAATAATAGATCTTATTAAAAGGTTGTAATTTGAATGTTTGATCATAGCCGAATTTCTTTAATAACTCCTGTATTTCCAACTCATATCTTGCAGGCTGTGAATTAACCGGTAATTTAAGGTAAGTAGGGAATGACCATCCGTCGTATTGTTCGAGAACTCCTTTAAACCTTATTGTTTCAAGGCTCCGGAGGGAAGCTACAAGGTCTATTTTAAGATGAAGATAAGGCAGATCCTTTATCACTCCCGTTACAGTAAAGTCATAAAGATTTTCAAATTTTAATATTCTTCCGTTTATGTCGGTCGTGCCAAAGAGCTTCTTGGCAACAGATTCCGTAAGAACAATTGAAAAAGGTCTGACAAGAGCATCTTCAGGATTACCCGAAATAAAATCAAAGGCAAAGACTTTGAAGAAGGTACTGTCTGCAAATAAGAGATCCGGAAGGTTAAAAGGATTATTGTCCACCTGTACTCCGATATCAGTCCAGAAATTCAGCCTGGTAGTGGTAAATTGCGTACCCATTGACTGGTTCAGAATATTACCGATAAAAGGTGGCATTGAGGCCCAGTGTGCATCGAGACGATAAATCCTGTCACTATCCTTTATTCCGCTGTCATATTTATTCTCATTGATGATAAATGACCAGATAGTCATAACCACAAGAATACTGACTGAAAGTCCCAGTATCTTGATAAGTGATATGGAAAAATTATTTCTGAAATTTCTGATAGTTATTTTTATTGTTTGCCTCAGATGCATATTCTAATAAAATTCATTATTATTTGTTAATTGCTAATTGTTCATTCATATCTCAGTGCCTCGACCGGATTTCTTGTCGCTGCCCGCCAGCTTTGCCAGCTTACAGTAATCAATGAAATTACGAGTACCAGTATTCCTGCCAGGACAAAAATCCACCAACAAAGACTGGTTTTATATGCAAAATTTTCGAGCCACTTATGCATAATGTACCATGCAACAGGGCATCCAATAATAAATGAAATGGCAATCCATTTCATAAAATCCAGGTTTAGCATAACCATCACTTCGGAGATGTTTGCCCCGTTTACTTTACGGATACCAATTTCTTTTGTTCTTTTTTCCAGATTTAAATTTGCGAGGCCGAATAATCCCAGACAGGCAATAAATATTGCTATAACTGAAAACAATTGACTAAGATTCCGGTAACGCCTTTCATCAGCATAAATATTTTCAATTGTACTGTTTAAAAAACTATAGCTAAAAGGATAATTCTGCGAGAATTGAGTATAGACCTTTTTAATATAAGAAATAGTTTTTTCAGGGTCTTGAGGACTAATTTTAATCGATAAAAAAGTACCTCTGCCTTCATATTCTGACGGATTCAAGTTGGATATTGCCAACGGGCAAATCTCATTATATAAAGGAGCGAAATAGATATCTTTAATTACACCAATTATCTGGCCATCAGCATAAATATCCCTTTCACCAAGGCTTAATGTTTGACCAACAGCTTCATTTAAATTATATAAGTCGATAGCTGTCTGGTTTAAGATATGGTATCTGCAGTTTGTGCCCTTCAATTTTGCAAAAGAATTACCTTCATTTAATGGTATTCCATAAAATTCCAGGAAGTTTTCATCAACAAATAACCTGTATATTGAAGCAAATTCATTTGTTGATTTTCCTTTAAGGTTGATGTGCGTATTGCTCATCACATTGCCCAGTAACGCATTTGAAACTGTGACATCAATAATATTTGAGTTCTTTAACAGTTCATTTTTCATAGTTAAATATTTTGCCCGGCATTTCCCGTCACGTAATAAAATGTTGATGATGTTCTCCTTCTGAAATCCCAGGTCCTTATTTTGCAGGTACTGTAATTGATGATAAGCAGTTAAAGCAGCAATAATTAATATAATCGAAATAACAAACTGGGCAATGACGAAAGAGCTTTGCAGACTAAAAAGTTTATTTTTCCTGGTCTGAATAGTGTTTTTAAATATCTGATCCGGTTGATATTTTGTTATGATAAAAGCCGGGAATATGCCGGATAAAATACTTACAACTATAGCAGATAATATTATAACTAAAAAGACTTTTGGTTCAAATAAAAACGAATAAGGGATATCTCTTTGTACATAGACATTAAATTCCGGAATTATCAGGTAAATAATTAGTAACACTACTATCAGGGCAGCACAGAAAACATATGCAAACGATTCGCCAATGAATTGGAGAATTAATTGTCGGTTGGTTGCTCCTATAACTTTCCTCACTCCTGCCTCCTTTAAGCGGTATGATATGTCGGCCGCAGATATGTTTACATAATTAAAGCAGGCGATTATCAAAATGAGCAAGCCAATCGCAAAAAATGTAACTATTTGATTAATACTGCTATTCTTCTCTATTTCGAAATTACAATTGCCATGCAGATGTATATCAGTAAGTGGTTGAAAAATAAACTGGACTTTGCTATTCTTCTCGAATTTATCTCTTACTGAAAGGTTGACTTTATCCTCTAATTCTCTAACTGACGTATTATTACTTAGCTGTAGGTAAGTTCTGTAGTTGTTACTGATCCAGTTAAAGTATTTACTATGTTCATTATAATAAGTGTTAAATGATACTAAAAAGTCGAATTTAAAGTGCAAATTATCCGGAATATCTTCAATTATTCCGGTTATTTCGCATGTTTTGTTTTCATCTATAAATAATGATTGTCCAACAGGGTTAATGTTACCAAAATATCTGTATGCTGTTTTTTTTGTTAATACCACTGAATTTGGTTTGTCCAGGGAATTATCCGGATTGCCAAATATAAACTGAAATGGGAAAATTTTAAAAAAATCGCCATCAACATAAAATATTCCATCTTCAACATTTGAGTTATTTTCATATTGAACAAGATTCTGGCTTTTTTGAATTCGGGTTGCAAACAATATTTCAGGAAAATTCTCTTTTAAATATGGAACCAGAGGTCCGGGCGTAGCATCGAACATATCAGAACCCTGATACATATTTCCCGGTTGTTTCATTACAATACGATATATATTTTTATAACCGGGAAATTGTTTGTCATAGCTAAACTCGTACAGAACAAATAGTAATATCAGAAAGAAACAGGTTAAGCCCACTGTTATGCCAAACATCTTTATCAGGAATGATAACTTATCCCTTTTAATATCTCTTATTAATATTTTATAAAAAGTGCGAAACAAGTTGTTTTAAAATTGAAGTATATTAATGTATTGTATTTCCCATTTCGATTCTCTTCTTTATATGGATATTCGCATTTTGTTATTACTCATATCGTAGAGCTTCCACAGGATTCCTTGTCGCTGCTCGCCAGCTTTGCCAGCTGACTGTTAGCAGCGCAATTCCCAGTGCCAACACACCTGCCAATGCGAATATCCACCAACTCAGGGTGATTTTGTAGGCAAAATTTTCGAGCCATTTATGCATGGTATAGTACGCAATTGGGCAGGCTATTAAAAATGCGATGGCTACCCATTTTATAAAGTCTGTATTCAGCATGACTAATATTTCGGAAACTTTTGCACCATTTATCTTTCGGATGCCGATCTCCTTGACTTTCCTGCTTGTGACGTAGGATATTAAACCGTACAATCCAAGGCAGCCGATAAGGATAGAAATAATGGCAAATAACTGAAAAAGGCTTGTGATATGTATTTCCTCTTTATACATGTCTTTAATTTGCTGACCAAGGAAGCTGTAATCAAAAATGTCATCAGGAAAAATAGTGTTCCACTCGCTTTTAACTTTATCAATAGTCTCCTTAAAACCTGACCGGTTTATTATTGCCGGATCAAATTTTATTGCTATCTCTTTAATGTTCCAGGGGAGGTTGCTGAAAATTACATTGTCCATTTCCTGATGCAAAGATTCAGCATGAAAATCTTCAACCACTCCGATAATGGTAAATTGTAGTCCACCCCTGCCGTATTCGAATTTTTCACCCAATGCATCATGCGGGTCGTTAAAGCCAAGAAGCCTGGTCAGCTTCCTGTTTACCACAGCCTCCCCGGTATTTTTGGTTTCGAAAAAATTTCTTCCGGCAATTAGTCTGAGTCTGAACAGGTCAAGGTAATCTTCGTCAGCCGTTTTCAGATTCCCGGAATACCTGTTCTTTTCCAGAGTTGGATAATTAATTTCATTGTTGACTCTCCAATTAGCCATGGGAGGCCGGGTTGCATAACTAACCTTCTCAATCCCGGGATTTTTTAAAAGCTCGCCTTTTAACACCTGAAGCTTCTCAGTGTTGGCATCGGGAAGTGTTGATACAAGAATGGCATCTTTATTAAATCCCAGATCAGCATTCAGAAAATAGCGCATCTGGAAATGCATCACAAGAGTTCCAATGATCAGCACAAGCGAAATTATAAACTGGGCAATAACCAGCGTACGCCTGACCAATAATGACTTTGTATTTTCAAAAGCTATGAGACTCCTCTTTGTGCCAAACGGATTAATACCGGCCATTACAATTGACGGGTAGAGTCCGGCAAGCAATCCTGTGCCAGTTGCAAGGATTGTCAGAAAAATAATACTGTTGGGATATTGGAGGATATCCGGGTTCAGTTTGTAACCGATAAAATGTTCCAGATAGTCAAAAATGAAATGAGATAAAAGCCATCCAGTCAATGCAGCGATATATGAAATCACTAATGTCTCGCCAAAAAACTGAAATATCAACTGTAGCTTGCTTACTCCTGATATTTTCCGTATACTGATTTCCTTGACTCTTCTGAAAGCATGGGCTGTTGATAAATTAATAAAATTGATGGATGCCAATAATATTAACAATAAACCGACTGCCCCGAGTGCGATTAATCTTTTTTCCGGTACTACACGGTTATTGTCATTATTACACACTCCGGAATGCAAATCTGAAAGTGGCTGTAAAACATATTTCAGCTCAATAGAAGGATTTCTGACATTGTATTTATTGAAAAAATCTGTGAGTTGTTTCTCAAAACCGGATGCGGAAATATTATCGGGAAGCAGCAGATAGCAATTGGTAGCCGAATTATATTCATTCCAGTCAGTCCCGTTTCGAAAATAGGGGTTTGATGCAGTCTGGCTTTTATAATCACCGATAATTTTAAACGGGAGGTCGGTATTTTCAGGCGGATCTGCTATTACACCGGTTACCCTAAAAGTTATGTTATTATTTATTGTAATAGCTCTGCCCAGCGCCTCTCCTGACATTTGCGGCGATAAATTAAAATACTTTTGAGCCAGCGATGAAGTAATCACCACACTTCCGGCATTCGTCAATACATCGGAAGGATGCCCTGCAAGGAATTTAAAATCGAAGATATTAAATAGGTTTGGTTCGGTATAAGCTAATCCGCTGGATTCCTGAAACATATCTGATGATCCGTTGCTGTTTTCTACGGTGACCTGGCCTTCACCGGCGTAAAAAGTCATAACTGCATCCACACCCGGATAATCATCTCTCAAAGCTCTTCCCAGTGGATGCACTTGTCCTTCAGAATATATGGCGCCTTCAGTGGGTACCTTATATTCATTGATCAACCGGTATATATTGGAATAATGTGTTTGCCAACTGTCGAAACCTGATTCGTATGATATAATATTGTAAATAACCAATCCGCATCCAATACTTATTGCAAGGCCTGCAATATTTAGTATTGCAAAGGCTTTATTGCGTTTTAAATTGCGCAGTACTATTTTCATCAGATTTATTAACATGATATTTATCTTTATAGTCTATACTACATAAGATCAAATAATTACGATTTTTACTCATATCGTAATGCCTCGACCGGGTTCCTCGTTGCCGCCCTCCAGGTTTGCCAGCTGACTGTTGCCAATGCAATGATAAGAGCTATCAAACCGGCAAGAGCAAATATCCACCAGCTTATTTCTGTTCTGAAAGCAAAATTCTCCAGCCATCTGTATATCGCATACCACGCGACAGGGATAGCAATTAAGCAAGCAATCAAAACCTGGATAATAAAATCCCTGTTCAGGAGAAATAGTATTTCAGGGATGTTTGCTCCGTTGATTTTCCTGATGCCAATCTCCTTGGTCCGTTTATCAGCTGAAAATGAAACCACACCAAATAACCCAAGGCAGGCAATCAGTATGGCAATGATGGAAAAATAGCTGATAACCATGCTGAACTTGTCTTCATCCATGTATAAGGCATTATATTTTTCATCTAAAAAATAAAATTCAAATGGGATATCCGGTGAAAATTCTTCCCATTGTTTACTTATATATCGGATAGTTTCCCGGATATTGCTGCTATTGACTTTGATACTCAAATAATAACTATAACCCGGCACATACCATAACAGCAAAGAATTTATATTCTTTTGAAACGACTCATTATGAAAATCTTTTACCACACCTACGACCTTTGCTTTGAAATCAAATAAATCCATCTCAAAATCCAATGGATTGTCCAAACCAAAATTTTTCACAGCTGTTTCATTTAAAATAACCGTCTTATATTTGTCGGTTTCCAGATCCCATGAAAAATTTCTCCCTTTTAAAACTTTGAGCCCTATAGTATTGACAAAGTCCGGATCAACAGCCATTGCAAAATAAGATTTCTCGCTTCCATTAACTTCGTTGGTAAAACCAATATGAAATTGTTCTGACAGCCATTCACCGCTTGATGCTGCAACACCAATTACATCAGGATTTTGAAGTAGTTTCTGTTTGAAAGCATCATATTTATTTCGAATATTTTGCGTCAGCTGACAAGTTATAATGTTTTCTTTCTCAAATCCCATGTCTCCGGTTTTCATGTAATTAATCTGCCGGAATATTGTTACAGTACTTATTATTAAAGCAATAGATATAACAAATTGAAACACTATCAGGCTTTTAATAATGCTGCTGATTTTATTCCCGCCGGTCCTGATATTTTTAAAAACATCAACGGGTTTATGCGACGACAGAAAAAGAGCAGGATAAATTCCTGCCAGAATTCCGATAATTATAGTTCCTGAAATGAAAAGCAGGATACCTGCCGGATATTGGGATAATTTAAAAGATATAGGTTTACCGGTTATTTCATTAAATAATGGCGCCAGAAAACTTACAACTAACAGAGCTAAAAATGCAGCTATAAAGGTTAAGATAACAGATTCACTGATGAACTGTTTAATAAGTTCATACCTGCCTGAACCGGCAACTTTTCTTAATCCGATCTCTTTTGTGCGTAACGAAGCTTTTGAAATTGAAAGGTTTATAAAGTTTATAATAGCTATAATGATAATGATTATTCCAACAAAAAGAATTAAATAGATGAATTTGATTTTGTTATTTTTATAAAACGTGACATCTTTTAACGGGACAAAACCTGATATATATTCTTTAGATGATTCGCTGCCAGGTTGAATGTTTCTCATTTTTAATATATAATCCAACCATATTCCGTTCGTTTTTCCGGTTAGTTCATCAATAGAACCGGAGCTATTTGTTAATACATAAGTATCATAGGTCCAGTTCCCGAAATCTTCATCAACATCAACACCCCCCGGTTTAATTGATTTTAAGGTATTAAAAGATACTATACCGTTAAATTTAAGGGATGAATTATCCGGTATATCTTCAATAATTGCCGATACCGTATAATTTAACCTGGGATTTTCATTAGTACCTATATATTCAATGGTTTTTCCAACAGGATTGTCATTCCCAAATATTTTACGTGAAGTGCTTTCGGTCAGGATAATTGAATTAGGCTCTTTTAAAGATGTTTTTGCATTGCCAAGGATAATCCTGAAACTAAAAACATCAAAAAATGTACTGTCGGCATAAATAATGTCTTTGATCCGGACTGTTTTTGTCTCATTTCCTTTTATAATCCGAAGGAGAGGCGATTTCCCCCCACCCATATGAAAATCCAATCTTACTATTTTTTCAATTTCAGGTATTTTATCTTTTAATATCGTGGCAAAAGGAGCCATAGTATGAAAATTATCTCCCAGGGTGATCTTGTAAATCCTGTTCAGGTTTTTTTGAAACTTGTCGACAGTTAATTCATTATAAACGTATAACAGGATCAGGATAAATGATGATATTCCAATAGCAAAACCGATTATATTAATAGTTAAATGCAACTTAAATCTTAACAGATTTCTCCAGAATATTTTTAAATGATATTTAAACATATACAATACTATTTTCCAAGAGGGATTTTTACTTTGTTAGATTCCAAATTATCTCATTTTCAAATTGCTCATTCATATCGTAAAGCATCGACCGGATTTCTTGTAGCAGCCCGCCATGTCTGCCAGCTAACCGTTATCAATGCAATTCCTAATGCCAATACTCCTGCCAGTCCAAAAATCCACCAATTCAAATCTGTTCTGTAGGCAAAGTTCTGCAACCATTTGTGCATTACGTACCATGAAACAGGACAAGCAACGCAGAAGGCTACCACAACCAATTTTAGAAAATCTTTGTTCAGCATGATCATTATTTCGGTCACTCTGGCCCCATAGGTTTTGAGAATGCCAATCTCTTTGATTCTCTGCCTGATAGAAAACGAGGTTAGTCCCAACAATCCTAAAGAGGCAATAATAATGGTAAGAAGTGAAAAAAGGGCAGATAATTGTGCATTTTGTTTTTCCTTCACATATTGTGTAGCAAAATCCTGATCCATAAAGAAATACTGAAGTGGATTATCGGCGCTAAATTCCTTCCAGGTCGTTTCAATTTCCCTGACAGTATTTGTTGTGGCATTAGCGGATAATTTAACACTTATGTATCCATAGTTCATATTTTTGTTCTTCAGACCAAAGGCATAAGGAGTAATCATATTCTGGAGTGACGTAAAATGAAAGTCTTTTACCACACCAATAACCGTCCGCTTATCTTCCACAAATTTCAGCACTGCAGACAATGGATCCGTTGTATTAAGTTCTCTTACTGTTGTTTCATTTATTATAATCGCATCGTTATCTGACGGGAATGATTCATCAAAGTTTCTTCCTGAAGTAATGTCTATACCATAGGTCCTGAAAAAATCATTATCAACATAATTTATCCTGAAATCAAATATCTCATCAGGTCTGCCTTCCATTGTATAGGATTGTCCCGAATAACTGTGTCCCGGGATAGATGTTGAAGAAGACACCGATATGACTTCAGGGATATTATTTATAGCATCTTTAAAAGTTTTTACCTTGTTCCCGATTACTTCAGCCCGGTTAATTACCATAAGCTGCTCTTTGTTGAATCCGAGGTCTTTATTCAGCATATACTGTATTTGTCTGAATATAATCACTGTACCGGCAATCAGAATAATAGAGATAGAGAATTGCAGGGTAACAAGGATACTCCTTAATCTTCCACTTTTAAAACTATCCCTGAGTTTTCCTTTGAGAACCACGGAAGGGCTGAAGGACGAAAGGAAAAATGCAGGATAACTTCCGGCAGAAATACCAAGTACAAGAGATAATAGAAACAACAAAGGAATAGTATACCAGACACTAAAATATCTCATTCGGAGATTTATCCCCAGAAGGTCATTTAAGAAAGGAAGCGAATATTCAATAATGAATAGTGCGAGTACAAGCGATATAAAAGAAAGAAGCACTGATTCCGTTAAGAACTGGCTGACCAGCATTCCTTTTGATGATCCGTTCACTTTTTTTATCCCCACCTCTTTTGCCCGTTCCGAAGCCTGGGCTGTAAAAAGATTCATATAGTTTATAGCTGCAACAATAATTATCATTAATACTATACTCCCGAAAATATACAGGTATTTCGGATCTCTTGAAGGTTTTGTATTCTGTTTAAATACCGGATTAAGATGAATATCCGCCAAAGGTTGGAGAGTAACTTTGTACTTATTATTAGTAATAAAATCTTCAAAATTAATCCCCATATATTGTTTTATAAGAGGTCCCATGTATTTGCTGATCAGTTCCGGCATTTTGCCATTCACATTTTCAAACTCAGTATTTGACTTCAGAAGAATATAGGTGGCGTAATTATTGCTCAACCAGTTGTTTTCTTCCTCGCTGTTATTGGTAATAAATGATGCTATTATTTTTGCATCGAAATGTGAAGTTTCCGGAATATCTGCCATAACTCCTGAAACATCATACAAAACCGTATCGCCCCCTATTTTAATCATTCTGCCTATCGGATCATCATCTCCAAATATCTTTTTAGTAGTTGATTCTGACAGCACAAGCTTATGTGGAGCATTAAGTACCGTTTTCCTGTCTCCGCGTAATATTGGTATTGAAAAAATGTTGAAAAAAGAGGAATCAGCTTCAGCATAACTGTCCTCAATAAATATATTATCAAGGTATTGCACCAACACACCGGTCTTTGTATTTAACCTCGTAAAGTCTTCCACTTCGGGAAACTCCCTTAACATTGTCGGTCCTATGGGCGCTGAAGTATATGCATAATTCATTTCCTGATCACCGGCTTTACCTGTAACTACAAGCCTGAATATCCTCTTCTCTTTTACATTGAACTTGTCATAACTCAATTCATGAATAATAAAAAGAGCAATAAGAAGACTGCAGGCAATTCCGATCGATAATCCGATGATGTTTATCAAGAAATAGCTTTTCTGATTTTTAACTATCCTTGCACTGTGCTTTAATAAATTAATAATCATATGTCGATTGTTAATTGTTCATTCATATCTTAAAGACTCCACCGGATTCCTCGTTGCTGCCTTCCAGCTCTGCCAGCTGACAGTGAGAATTGCAATAATTACTGCAGAAAATGCTGCCACAGCAAATATCCACCAGCTTACTTCTGTCTTATATGCAAATCTGTCCATCCATTTTGATATGAGCCAAATGGATGCAGGAATTGAAATTATAGCCGACACCAGTACCCATTTTATAAAATCAATATTCAGCTTCTGTAAAATCTCGGTAATAGATGCTCCATTAACTTTTCTGATCCCTATCTCCTTAAATCTCTTCGATATACTTAAGAGCGAAATGCCAAATAAACCCATTATAGAAAGTATCGTTGCAATGAGGGTGAATGCTCCTATTATCTTAAGCTGGTTCGTTTCACTCCGATAAAAAAGATTAAGGTCATCGGTTAAATACCTCGTCTCAAATATCTCATCCGGTGAAATCATTGAATACAATTCCCTGAGCCTTTTTAAGACTATCTCATCATTTTTCCCATCAGTTTTTATTGTAATAAGGCCCATCTTTTCCGGATTCTGCGGAAGGATCACCATTGGCCTGATAAGAGAATGCATGGAATGGGCATGAAAATCGCGTACAATTCCCCTGACTTTAAATACCAGAAGATTTTCACCGGCTTTAACTTTATGTTCTTTTGCAGCTGATTCATTTAAAAGGACTTCCGGGGGCCCGGGTTTATAAGGCCCGAAAGATTCTCCTTCAATAACCTCAATACGAAGTAGTTCTGTCATTCCCTCTCCCATTATCAATCCATCCAGACGTACCTTTTCACCATCAGGTGTTGCCAGGTTTATCGGGAGAAAAGCATTAAACGGCGGTATGAATGATCCACCAGCAATATTAGTAACACCAGGGATTTTCTTCATCTCCTCACATATGGCCTGAAAGCTGCTTTTTAGCTCATCAGTATTGAGATTCGCTACTATGACATTTTCCGGATTAAATCCTTTATAGCCTGTTAATGAATATTTTATCTGCTTTGAAACTGCTATTACTGCCGAGACCAGTATAATATAAATTGTAAAATGAAGAACCAGGAATGAATAATTCCACCTGTATGACCTCCCTGAACTGAGCTTTATTCCTGAAATCAGTTTCAAAGCCGGGATCTTCGAATAATTAAACCCCACAAGCCAACCTGAAACAGTGCCGGTAAAAATTACAATAATAATGAGTAGGGACCATAGTACAGGACTCAGGAAAACCTGAACCGTCATTGTTTTATTAAGAGTAGTATTTATGAAATCCATGCCAAAATCGATGACAAAAATTGCAGGGATAAGACTCAGGATTACAATAAGGTTTGATTCAAGAATAATAAGCTTCCTGATAGTGGCAAATGAAGCGCCAAACACTTTTCTGGTCCCAAGCTCATGTAATCTGTCCGAAACCCCTGCCCGTGCAAGAAGTATATAGTTCGCAATAGAAATTACCAGAATCAGTATTGATATTGCTTCATAATATTTCAGTTCTTCAGAATTTCCCCTTCGCAGGAAATAGTTACCTGTAATCTCCTCTGAGCCAAGGTAGATGTCTGCAACAGGCTGCAACCGGTAATGGAGTTCGTCCTTGTTTTCAACCTTCAGGAACTCCTTGTATTTTTCCATCCTTTCAGTCATTTTTTGCAGGTTGGCATTCTTTTCAAGTACCAGACATGAATAAAAGTCGGAATGCATCCAGCCAAGAGAAGCGGTTTGCTCATTGCCATAATCACCAAGCGTTTTCTGAAACTGCAAAAACATCTTTTCTGATAGTTTTATATCAGCAATAATTGAGGGATTAAGTGTCGAATTCGCCGGGAAATCCTTATAGACTCCCGAAACAGAAAGTGTTGTAAAACCATCGGTAAATTTCACATTAAGAATTGCACCTATGGGAGAATTATTTCCGAAATACTTAATTGCCGTTTCTTCAGATATAGCAATTTCACCCCGGGATCCGGCCGGAGTGCCTGAAATAAATTCTATCCCCAGGATCCCGAAAATCGATTTATCAGCAAATCCAAGATTGTCTTCACGGACAATTTCATTTTTTGAATTCCTTATCTGAATTGATCCGGCCTGGTAGTATCTGAAAAATCTTTTTACTTCGGGAAACTCGCCAGCCACTGTCTCAGCCAGGGGATATTGGATCTGTGATGAATTTCCAAATATCACCCGGTAAACATTCCTGTTGTCAGGTATGAATGTGTCAAAAGATTTCTCATGTATTATAAGAGCAGTTAATACTATTATACATCCAAGGCCTATTCCCAAACCAAGAATACTGATTGCTGAGGGTACCTTGTTCCGGAAAATACTCCTTATCGCTGTTTTAATATCGGAACTAACCATTATATATCTTTATTGATAATACATCCAATATCATACCATTTATATATTTAGCTGTTAAACAGGCTTTTAGCATATTCTATTAAATGAAAATGTAAATAATTTTTACGTTTTTACGTAAAATATTTTTACATCTTAATAAAAATATTATATCTTTACCACGGAGAATAATACCCCTCATCCCCCCTAAAGGGGGGGCTATAAACCCATACATATATATAAATGTAGTTCGGGTTTTAAGCCCCCTTCAGGGGGCAGGCCGTCAGCCAACTGGCTGACAGCCGGGGGTATTTCCAACGTGGTTATAAAGTAATAAAAATGTCAGTTTATAAAGGAAATATTCTTATTGTTGACGATAATAAAAGTATACTCAGTACTCTTGAAATACTTCTATCTCCTGAATTTGGTGAAGTCACAGCTATATCCAATCCAAACCAGTTATTATCGGAATTGAAAAAAAATGATTACAACACTGTTCTGCTGGATATGAACTTCACTGCCGGTGTAAATACAGGGAATGAGGGCATCTATTGGCTGGGAAAGATAAAGGAGGCATATCCTGAAATCTCGGTTGTAATGATTACTGCATACGGTGATGTTGAAACAGCAGTGAGAGCTTTAAAAGCCGGAGCTTCCGATTTTGTACTTAAACCATGGGATAATGAAAAGCTCCTGGCCACACTAAGGCTTGCTATACAGCTTAATCTCTCGAAGAAAGAGGTAAAGAACCTTAAGGCCAGGGAATCTGAACTCAAAAAGGAGATAAACCGTGAACACAGACCTATCATTGGCTCATCACCTCAGATCATGAAAGTCCTGGAAATTGCCAGGAAGGTGGCCAAAACCAATGCAAATGTTCTGATAACAGGTGAAAACGGCACCGGGAAAGAACTTATAGCACAGGAGATTCACCGTTTGTCAGACAGGGCCGGCGAAATAATGATCAGTGTCGATATGGGCTCAATAACCGAATCGCTTTTCGAAAGTGAACTGTTCGGGCATGTTAAGGGTGCATTTACTGATGCACATGAAAACAGGCAGGGTAAGTTTGAGACCGCTCATAAAGGAACTCTTTTCCTCGATGAGATAGGAAACCTCTCTTTTCACCTGCAGGCCAAACTATTGGCAGCAATTGAGAACAGGCAGATAACAAGGATAGGAGCAAATGACCTCATACCTGTGAATATCAGGCTCATCTGCGCCACAAATAAAAACCTTGAAAACATGGTCAGCGAAGGGCTTTTCAGGGAAGACCTCCTTTACCGGATAAACACAATACATATTGAAATGCCTCCTCTTAGAAAAAGAGGAAATGATATTGTTACCCTGGCCGAATTCTTTCTAAGGAAATGTACACAGAAGTATAACAAGCCCGATCTGAAAATCAATAAGCAAGCCCTTGATAAGCTAATGAGTTATTCATGGCCAGGCAATGTCAGGGAATTGCAAAACACTATAGAAAAAGCAGTTATCCTTATCGAAACGGCAATTATAAAACCTGAAGATCTTTATCTCCGCCTTATAGGAGAGATAAAAAACATCAATCCTATCGCTACTCTTGAAGAGATGGAGGTAAAGATGATCCGGATCGCACTTGAGAAAAACAACGGTAACTTCACCGCTGCAGCAGAGCAGCTTGGAATAACAAGACAAACTCTATATAACCGACTTAAGAAAAACAATCAATATGATAAGTAAAAGGCTGTATATTAATATAATAATAAGAGTATCTCTTATTCTTGCCCTCTCTCTTCTTTTAGGCTTCCTGGTCTTTAAGGCAGGATCCCTGCGCTTTTCTATATTATGTATATTGGCTATAACTGTTCTGACTATCTACCTGATATCATATCTGAACAGAACAAATACAAACATCAGGTTCTTTTTCGATTCAGTCAGGAATGATGATTCAAATCTGTCGTTCCCTGTTGAAAATAAAAGCGGGAGCCTCAGGGAACTTCACCAGAGCATGAATAATGTCAATCGTCAGATACAGGAACTGAAAATAGAGAATGCCCAGCAGGAACAATATTTTCAGAAAATTCTGGAACATCTGGCAACGGGAATCATCACATTTGACAACAATGGATTCATTCTTCATGCAAATTCTGCAGCAAAGAGACTTCTGTCACTTGAAATACTTACTCATCTGCAACAAATAGAACGGATTGATAAAAAGCTGTTCAGAATAATCAAGGATCTTAAACCATTTGAAAGACACCTGGTTGCCGTCAATACAAACCTGGGAGAGATACAATTGTCGTTGAAATCGACTTCATTCGGATCAGATAATAATGAACTGGTGATACTATCAATCCAGGATATTAAACATGAACTCGATGAAAAAGAGGTTGACTCATGGATGAGACTTATAAGGGTTCTGATGCATGAAATAATGAATTCAATAACACCCATAACATCCTTATCTGAAACTCTTTCTGGCATTTACAAAAAGGGAGAAAAACTGGTTGAGCCACAGGAAATAACTGAAAAAACCATCTTAACAACACTTAACGGATTAAATGTAATAAAGGACCAGGGTAAAGGATTGATGGAATTTGTTGAATCATACCGCAAGCTCACACGAATACCCAAACCGGAGATGAGATCCTTTAAAATATCAGATCTCTTTTCAAGAGTTAAAGTACTTACTGATTCCCTTGATAAAAGTGAAAATGCAGGAATATTCTTCCATGCAGATAATTCTGAAATAGAGATCTTTGCTGATGAGAACCTTATTTCCCTTGTGCTTATAAATTTGGTGAAGAATGCCGTGGAAGCCAATGAAAAAAGTCCGGAATGTAAAATTGAAATCTTTGCAGGTGTTGATTCAAATGATAAACCTGAGATTTGTGTTTCCGATAACGGTCCCGGGATCAGCAAAGAAAACCTTGAGGAGATTTTCATTCCTTTTTTCACCACAAGGGAAAAAGGATCCGGTATAGGACTCAGTATTTCGAAGCAGATAATGGGGGCTCACGGCGGAACTCTGAAGGTCAGGTCAATCCCTGATAAGGAAACAGTATTTTACATGAGTTTTCAAAATTGAAATGTTTTAAAGGAAATAGGTGTTAAATTTTCCGCACAATAAGGCAGATGAAAGAAAATGAATTAACCGGTCATTTCAATGACCACCCGGTTCTCTCAGGACTTACAGAGGCAATTACAACATCCGGGGCAGAAAGGATCAGTATTTCAGGGTTATCAGGATCATCAAAAGCAATGGCTGTTACAAAGATCTTCCTGAAAACCCGGTTAATTCATTTGGTCATTCTCCCGGACAAGGAGGATGCTGCATATTTTTATAATGACCTTGTGTCACTGACCGGAGAAGATTCGGTCTTCTTTTTCCCTTCGACGTATAAAAGATCTGTCCTTTACGAACAAACTGAGCCGGCAAATATTGTCCTCCGGACTGAAGTGCTGAATTATCTTGTCTCAGGAAAGCAGAAAGGTATAATAGTCTCTTATGCTGAATCGGTGATGGAAAAGGTTATCAGCCGCAGGAATCTGAAAAAGAATACTTTAAATATCAAAAAGGGTGACAGGCTTTCGCTTGAATTTCTCGAAGAGGTTCTCCATGAATATAATTTTGAAAGAGTCGATTTTGTCTATGAGCCCGGGCAGTACGCAATAAGAGGAAGCATTGCTGACCTCTTCTCCTATTCTGCCGATCTGCCCTGCCGTATAGATTTTATTGGCGAAGAGGTTGATTCCATAAGGACTTTTAATCCGGATGATCAGCTTTCAGTTGCCATGCAGGAAAAAATATCGATAATACCTAATATCCAGGATATATCAATTGAAGAAACAAATGATTCCTTCACAGGATTTCTTCCTCCCTCAACAGTTATATGGTTAGAAGATGCCGCTTTTATTAAAGAAAAGATTAATAATACTTATGAACAGACTATACAAAGGGAGGGATCGGGACAAATTACCGGGAAGAGAGATCTGATAATGACCGGAAATCGCTTCCTTGACGAATGTACGGGATTCAGAATCGCTGAATTTATTAAAACCGGATTCTTTGATACAGGAATACAATTCGGTTTTCATACAGAACCTCAGCCGGTCTTCAACAAGAACTTCGAACTTCTTACTGATAAGCTGGTACATAATACCCGGGAGGGATACTGTACATATATTGTTTCCGAAAGTCAGTCGCAAATCGAAAGGCTTCAGGATATATTTACCGAAATTAATCCGGGGGTTCAGTTCAAACCCTTATTGCTGAACCTTCATGCCGGCTTCACAGATCATGATCTGAAGATCTCGGTATTTACCGACCATCAGATATTTGACAGGTACCATAAGTTCAGGATTAAGGGATATTTCACCCGGAAGGAAAGCCTGTCTGTTAAAGAGTTAACAGGACTTAATCCTGGTGATTATATTGTTCACATCGACCATGGTATTGGCAAGTTCGGGGGTCTTGAAAAAATTGAAGTCAATGGTAAGATCCAGGAGGCAATAAAGCTGGTTTACAGGGATAACGATACTCTTTATGTCGGTATCCATTCTCTTCACCGCATCTCAAAATACAAAGGGAAGGATAGCTCAGAGCCCAGGATCTATAAACTTGGTTCCGGAGCATGGCAGAAGCTCAAGCAAAGCACCAAGAGCAGGGTAAAAGACATTGCAAAAGATCTTATCCGGCTCTATGCGGCCAGGATGGCATCAGGAGGATTCTCCTTTTCACCCGATTCATACCTGCAGCGTGAGCTTGAAGCTTCATTTATTTATGTAGATACTCCCGATCAGCTTGCGGCCACTGTCGCTATAAAAGAGGATATGGAGGCTCAGCATCCGATGGATCGTCTGGTTTGCGGTGATGTCGGTTTCGGTAAAACGGAAGTCGCTGTAAGAGCAGCATTCAAATCAGCCGCCGACAGCAAACAAACAGCTATCCTTGTACCCACAACCATCCTGGCACTTCAGCACTATAAAACATTTTCTGAGCGCCTGAAGGAGTTTCCATGTAATATTGAATACCTGACACGTCATAAAAAACCGGCAGAACAGAAAAGGATCATTTCACAACTGGCTGAAGGAAAGATAGATATAATCATCGGCACACATAAGCTGATAGGACAGGGCATAAGTTTCAGGGATCTCGGGTTGCTGATCATTGATGAAGAACAGAGATTTGGTGTCTCAGTAAAAGAAAAACTAAAGAAGCTGAAGATAAATGTTGATACTCTTACTCTCACAGCTACTCCTATACCACGAACCCTGCAATTTTCACTCATGGGAGCAAGGGATCTTTCAATAATAAACACTCCTCCGCCAAACAGGATGCCCATTGTTACAGAGTTGCATGGCTTTAACAAGGATATAATAAGGGAAGGTATTGAGTATGAAGTTGCAAGGAGTGGTCAGGTCTTTATCATCCATAACCGGGTCGAAAATATAAAAGAGGCCGAAGCAACAATCCGGAGAATTTGTCCCAGGGTGAAAACTGCTATCGTCCATGGCAAAATGACCGGAAGGGAAATTGAAGATGTTATGTTTGGTTTTATCCAGGGCGATTATGATGTTCTGATAGCAACTACTATCATTGAATCGGGGCTTGACATCCCAAATGCCAATACCATATTTATCAATGAGGCTCATCATTTCGGTCTCTCTGAACTTCATCAGCTCAGGGGCAGAGTTGGCAGGTCAAACAAGAAAGCATTTTGCTATCTCCTCACGCCGCCCCTGGAATCGCTTACAAATGAGGCAAGGCGAAGGCTTAAGGCCATTGAAGAATTTTCGGAACTCGGGAGCGGATTTAACATAGCTATGCAGGACCTCGATATCAGGGGTTCAGGAAATCTTCTTGGAAGAGAACAGAGTGGCTTTATTGCGGATGTCGGTTTTGAAACATATCAGAGGATACTTAACGAAGCCATGGCAGAGCTGAGAGAAACAGAGATGACAAGCCAGGGAATTGAAGGGAGAAGTGAGGCCAGGCAGGCCGGTGGAAAGAAAGAACAATCATATGTATCCGACTTTTCAATTGATACAGATCTTGAGATAATGTTTCCCGATGAATATATCTCAAACATTTCAGAACGGATCAGATTATATAAAGAACTGAATGAGATCGAAAACGAAGAGTCGCTCCAAAAGTATGAGAGCAGGCTTAAAGACAGGTTTGGTACCGTTCCTTCAGCTACTTCGGAGCTCCTGGATATTGTCAGGGTAAAATGGATTGCAGTGAAACTGGGTATTGAAAAGATATTATTGAAAAACAATCTGATGTTTATCTATTTTGTATCTGATCCTGACTCGCTTTTTTACAGGAGTTCGTTATTTGTATCTATTATGAATTATGTCAACAATCATCATAAACGGATGATTGTGAAGCAGAAAGAGTCAAAACTAAGCCTTACCATTACAGACATCAGATCTGTTAAATCAGCTATTTCAATACTTAACGTGATTTTTGAGGATTACAACAGAAGTGACTAGAGTTTGGAGTGCCTAAAGTACTTAGAGTTATAACATTCCTGAGACTTTAAGTACTCTACACTTTAGCTCTCCCGATTCCCGGGATTTCTTCACCTTGTTCATCAAACTTCATACTTCTTTCTTACCTTTGCATTATATATACTGCTATGAACCTCATATTTGACATAGGTAATACCAGCACCAAAGTAGCTGTATTTGATGGCCGCAGGAAGGTAACCTCACTAAGGACCAAACAATACAGCTGGGATGAAATGAAAAGGATATTTTCCCCTTATAAAATTGACAAAGCTATCGTCTCTTCAGTGCGTGAAACCCCTGAGTTCATTATTGATCTTGCCACTTTAGATATACCTTATGTACATGTTCTTTCATACAGATCAAAGCTTCCCTTTAAAATTCAATATGAAACACCCGAGACACTTGGTACTGACAGGATTGCCGCCTTTGCAGGGGCATGCAGCATATTTCCCGGGAAAAAGGTACTTGTAATAGATGCAGGAAGTGCCATAACATATGATTTTGTTTCAGGAAAAACCTTCAAAGGGGGAAATATATCGCCCGGCATCAGTATGAGATTCAAAGCCCTCAGTAAATTCACACGCAGGCTCCCGTTAGCTTCCACAACTGATAAATTCACGTCACCTGGCAGGAATACCATTGAAGCAATCACCGCTGGTGTAATAAACGGGGTCATATATGAAATAAATGAGTATATTCGCACGTTTGAAGAGACACATAAAGGCATTAAAGTGGTTCTTACAGGCGGCGACTCAGGATACCTGAAAAACAGAATTAATCATAAAGTCACTTATATGCCTGATATTGTGATTGAAGGATTAAATTACATTTTGGAGCACAATGCATAACTTACGGGCAACAATAATCTTAGTTAACATATTATTCTATTCTTTTTCAGTTTCCGGGCAAAAACTCATTAATTCTCCTTATTCACGTTTTAATATAGGGTTACTCGAACCGGCTGGTTCATTCAGAAGCATAAGCATGGGCGGCATCGGTACAGCTGTGAGGGATAATAGCTCCATCTACTATCTGAACCCCGCATCATACAGCAGCATTGATACAAATTCATTTGTTTTTGATTTTGGCCTTGACTACGGAATGGATTTTCTGACTAAAGGCTCATCCAGATATTTTTCAGATGACATGAATTTTGATCATATCCTGCTTGGGTTTCCTGTAGCCAGGGGATTCGGAATTACTGCCGGATTAATTCCCTTCAGCAATGGTTATTATAAAATAACTGAAGAGGTTACTGAACTGGATCCGGAGTACGATGAACAAACCGGGGAATATATAGCTACCCATACAGGCAAGGGTGGTTTTTCAAAATTATTTCTTGGCGCCGGTCTGAATATTACGAAATGCTTTTCTGTTGGGGCAAACATGACCATAATATTCGGAGATATTACCAGGTCAAACCAGATTATATTTGGGGATTATTATGTTTTCCACGATAATACTTCAGAGAAGCTTCATCTCTCAGGTATCAATTTTGATTATGGGGCCCAGTTTATGTTGCCTTTTGGTGATGATTATTTTGTCAATGCCGGTATATCGTTAACTCCGGGTAAGAAGTATAATTCGGATTATGAGAATCTTACCTGTTTGTATTCAGTCTATGGATCAGTCGATACTTTATCATACATTACAGACGGGACAAAAGCATTTCTTCCCCGCACGCTCCGCACAGGAATCTCTTTTGGAAAGAAAAACAAGTTTACAGCCGGATTCGATTATGCTGAAACAAAATGGTCGGAGGCAACAATCAATGGTATGGGAGGTTATTACGCAGATACCCGATCATACAAATTCGGCGCGGAATATATTCCAGAAAAATTATCCAATTACAGTTTCCTGAAGAGGGTGGAATATCGTATTGGAGGACATATAGAAGATAACTATCTTAAGATTGATGGAGAACAGATTAAAGAGATCGGGATAAGCCTTGGCTTTGGAATACCGATGAGGCGTTCTATATCCAAAACCAATATCTTCTTCGATTATACAAAAAGATACGGCTCTGATGCGTCGCTGTTTCATATTGAGAATCAATTCACTATCGGATTAAGCCTGAATATGTACGATTTCTGGTTCTTAAAGCCTAAATATGATTAATTATTCTTATTATTGTTTGAATATTAAATCATTATCATCAGTATATCTTTGAAAAGAATCATCAATTCATACAGAAATCTTTCATTTTTATCAGTATTTTTATTTACTGCATTGCTATTATTTTCGTGCAAAGCAAAAATCGAAAAAATAGACAGCTTTGATATACTTTCCCTTCCTTCACTGTCAGGGAGGGATATTAATACTGTATTTACCGACTCGGGGAAGGTACAGCTGATAATGTCTGCACCGGCAATGGAAACATGGGATAATTCAGGTTCCCCATACACAGAATTCAGGCACGGTATGGAAATTGAATTCTATGATGGTCATAAGGAACCTGTTGCCAATGTAGCTTCAAAATATGCAAAATTTGTTGATAAGGAAAAACTGTGGGAGCTTGATGATTCTGTTGTTGTTGTTAATAAATCGGGCGATAAGCTTGAAACCGAGCAGTTATTCTGGGACCAGGATAAAGAGCTTATCTTTACCGAACGGTTTGTAAAAATAACAAATGAAGATCAGACAGTTATGGGTACCGGCTTCGAATCTGACCCGAAACTTACCAGGCGGAGAATAAAAAATGTTACTGCTACAATTTATCTGCACGATGAGTAAAAAATACCTTCTTGTACTGGAAATAATCTGGATCATTACCGGGATATTATGTGTTGCAGCAGGCATAAGGTACATAATACGGGATAGCGGGAAAATGTTCTTTCTTTTTCCCCTGATGGCAATAATCTCCTTTCTCTTTGCATGGCTTCGGCACAGGGAGCGAAAAAAAGGTTAACTTTATTGTATGAACGCCATCATTATCATACTCCTGGCAATTCTCTTTTCCGCATTTTTTTCGGGGCTGGAGATTGCATTTGTTTCCTCAAATAAACTGCGGTTGGAACTTGATATTAAACAGGGAATGTTTGGTTCGGGTATCCTCAGAGTATTTGCAAATAATCCGGGCCAGTATATCGCCACCATGCTCATTGGTAACAACATTGCACTGGTTATTTATGGTCTTTTTTTTTCAAAACTGCTAAGTCCGGTACTGACTCCTCTGTTAGGTTCTGATCTGCTGGTACTCCTTATAAATACGTTAATTTCAACAGCTATAATCCTCCTTGTAGCGGAGTTTTTGCCAAAAACATTTTTTATTATCTCACCCAATTTCTTTCTAAAAATATTAAGCGTACCAACGTTGTTTTTCTATTGGATCTTTTATCCGATCAGCAAGGGCGCCCTGGCAGCCTCTAATTTATTCATAAGGCTTATGTCCAGGAACAAACCGGTTAAGAAAACGCAGGAGAATATTGTTTTCAGTAAAGTTGATCTCGACCATTTTGTTAATCTGAGCAAGCATAGAGAAGAATCAGCAGAGCCGGGTCATCATAATATGAGGATATTTCAGAATGCCCTTGATTTTTCGAATGTAAAACTCAGGGAATGCATGGTACCAAGGACCGAGATAGAGGCTGTTGAATGTACAAGTACAATTGATGCACTGAAAGAGAAATTTATTGAAACACAACATTCCAGGATACTGGTTTACCAGGAGACTATAGACAACATTATCGGTTATTTTGAGCTGAAAGATATTTTCAAACCCCCCCCGGATATAAAATCAAGTATCAGGAAACTGGCAATAGTGCCTGAGACTATGGCTGCAAACAAGCTGTTAAAAGTCTTTGTCGATGAGAAAAAAAATGTGGCACTGGTAGTTGATGAATTCGGCGGCACCTCGGGAATGGTCACCATTGAGGATGTACTCGAGGAGATAGTGGGTGATATTGAGGATGAACATGATGTAAATGAATTAACCGAAAAGGTCCTTAGCAATAATGATTTTATTTTTTCCGGACGGCTGGAGATAGATTACCTGAACGAAAAGTACCAGCTTAATCTACCTGAAGAAGATGACTATGAGACACTTGCGGGCATGATACTTTTTTATCACGGCAGTATACCCGGGAATAATGAAGTTATCCGGGTAAATAATATTCTCTTTAAAATACTCAAGGTAACGGCAACCAGGGTTGAGCTTGTGAGTATGAAGGTGGAATAATTAATAAGATATAGTTACAATCCAGGCTCCGGGCTCGTTTATTGTAAGTCTCAACTCACAACTTAATGTTGCAGTATAGAATGCATTAGGGGCGCTGAAGGTGATTTTCCCCCAGAAAGGGAATTCCACTTGTTCATATCCTGTAAATTCACCTGTTGTTCTTTCTGAACCGGAGCTTGACTGCATCAGCAGATTACTTATTGAGTAATTTTCTGCTCCCCCTCTTGAAAATTTATATTTTACATAAGGTCTGTCTCCCACCTTCATGCATGATACCCTGCCTATGCCATTCCGGTATTCAATGATATAAGGACGGAGAGCCTTGA
>CAZHRV010000139.1:0-6577 GCA_964535035.1 uncultured Rikenellaceae bacterium | reverse complement strand
TGATTTCCCCGGCAGCAAGTCCGTCTGCTTCCGCACGGAGAGTAATCGTTCCTTTCTTTTTATTTTCTAAAGGTCTTAGTATTGCCAGGGCCTGTCCGTGATAAGTCTTACATACCGGACTATTAAAACTCTCCATATCATCAGGGCAGGCATTCCCTGAACCGGCTCTTTCACCGGCTCCTGATACCGTGAATGTTACCGGAATATTTGCGTCGGGAATAATATTGTCCAGGGCATCAGTTATTTCAACCTTCACATATGATAAGTCATTACGGTCGGCATTTATTTTAATCCGGTCTGCCGTGAGTTTTACTTTAGCCGGAGCCCCAGTTGTTTTCAGTTCTTTCGAAGCCGCTTCTTCCCCATTCTCTAAAGCTATAGCTTTTAAAGCCCCAGGTTCATAAGGCACTTTAAAACGCACAATTAATCTGGAAGTGTCGGAAACCGTTTTCTCATCAATGATTTTTCCATTTAGTTCAAGTCGGATAACAGGAAAACTCGTGAAGACCCTTATGTCCATCATTTTACCTTCATTTCCTTCCCAATTCCAGCTCTGTAATTCATCGGGCCATCCCCACAAACTGACAACTTCTCTTTTTCCATCAGCAATGGGGGAATGAACAACCATTTCCAGCCTGCTGTTTTTCCAGACCACATCCCTGTATAATAACTGTGTTTTTTTAGAACCACACAGGTCAATATCCCCGCAGAATGCATTGAAATAATCCGGCCATGACGAAGACCTCGAAAAACCTCTTCTATTGGTTCTGGCTGTATCAACCAGCCGGGAACTACCGATTCCCGCTTCTCCAAGGTAATCCATTGCAGTCCAGACAAAATCTCCGATTACCCAGGGATTCTTTTCTACCTGTTGCCAGTAGTCATAAGCTTCTTTGGGGAATGATTCCGTCCCCATCATAATTCTTTCCGGGAACAGTTCATGGTCCGGTTCATATTGCGTCCGGAGATAATTATAGCCGCTTACATCAAGAGAAGCAAACGCCGGCACTGTGGTTGACCAGTCCTGCCCCGCGTGGTCCCAGAAACCACAAATTGCCTCGGTTACCGGGCGTGTCGGGTCAAGTTTCCGAACTTCATCTGCCAGTCTTTTAGTGATAATGTAACCAACCGAGTCAGCACGTTCGTTGACCTCATTTCCTATACTCCAGAAAATAACCGAAGGATGGTTTCTGTCGCGGAAGATCATTGACTCCAGGTCTTCTTTCCACCAGTCATCGAAATAAAGATGATAATCTTGCGGATTTTTTGGCCTTTCCCACATGTCAAAGGCCTCGTCCAGAACCAGTATTCCAATGCGGTCACAGGCATCGAGAAATTGTTTCGATGGAGGATTGTGACTGGTCCTTATGGCATTGAATCCGTTATCTTTCATTAATTCAACACGTCGCCCCTCGGCACGGTCAATCGTGGCTGAACCAAGAAAACCATTGTCGTGGTGCATACATCCGCCCTTCAACAGAACATTTTTCCCATTTAACGTAAATCCGGTTTCTGCGTCAAAGTGAATGGTCCGGATACCGAAAGGTGTGGAAACTTCGTCGGTAACAACGCCATCGGCAACAACCTGTATTTCTGCCGTATAAAGATTCGGCGCTTCAAGAGACCACAAAGCTGGCTGCTGAATGGTAATATTACAGACAAATTCATTATTACCTGACGATATTGTTTTTGTTTCTGTTTCTGCACGTTGTGAAATTTTTCCGTCAGGGCCAATAATTTTGATTAAAAGTTTAGCTTCCGAGTTTCCACCTGATGTTTTGTCCACAACAGATGCAATCTTCACTTTAGCTTCATAGGCGGCGATATCTTCGGTAGTAATAAAAATGCCATTTTGAGGAATGTGAACGGCTTGATCTTTTATCAGCCAAACATGCCTGTAAATACCGGAACCGCTGTACCACCGCGAGTTTCGACCTTCATTCTTTACCTGAACTGCCAAAACATTGTCCATCCCGGAAGAATTCAAAAAGGCGGTTAAATCGTATGCAAAAGGCGTATAACCATAAGGATAGTTGCCAAGGTGTTTTCCGTTTATCCAGAAGTCGGCATTCATATAAACTCCGTCAAAAAGGATTTTTATGATTTTCCCTTCATCCTTTTTATCCAGGGTAAAATGTTTCCTGTACCATGCAGTGCCGCCTACCACATAACCGGTAGCCCTTCTGCCCTGACTATTTTCCAGGGAGAAGGGACCGATGACATCTGCAGAGTCTTGCTCCTGAAGCTTTTCAATACTCCAGTCGTGGGGCAAATCAATGTCTCTCCACGATTCATCATTGAACGTGGGATTCTCAGCACCGTTGATATCTCCCAGATAAAACTTCCAGGCATCGTCAAAAAGCATTTCTCCCCGGTTAGTTTGTGCATTTCTCTGACAAGCAACGCTGATCAGGAAAATAAGAATAAATGTAATTCGATAGCTCATTTTAGTAATTTTAAGTTTTTATAGTTAGCCATTAATTTTCAAATTTTAGCATTTGTCAAGAAACCTTACCCCTGCCATTCTTCCAGGGAGTGTTTTTAACCGAATACTCAGTTTATTTTGATGGCCAAAGGCAAAAACCACAATGGTGCTTAGCTACCAGGATAATTCCCTTCATTCCGGCTTCCTTGCAAACCCGGGCCCACTGGCGACAATCAAGATCTGCCTGCTTCATCTGACCTGTCCCCAGCAATCAGTCTTGCCGGTTTGTCATCGTTGCTCCAGTTTGGCAGGGCAGCAAGGATAGCCACACAGTTGTACTCCTGGTTCTTCCGGTATGCGACATATTTCTTGAAACCTGCCGTCGTTCCCATCGGACGTATTGTATCATCATCGCACCAGGGAAACCGGAAAGTTTTGCCTTCATCCCAGAATCCGTAGCATCGTTTATTGAATCCAGGTCCCTTGAGATCGATCCAGACTGTAATATCCTTATAAGGATTTTCATAGGTCTTCCTGGAAGTGAGAGTGATCTCAACCTTCTCCCATATATGTTAGCTTTTTGCATCTTCAGAAGTACCGGAACAGAATACTGCTGCTATAGTAAACATGATCATTACCAAACATGTTAAAACAGTCCCTGAACGAAAGAAGTCTCTGCTCATATCATGATCCTTTTCCAAACACGTAATTATTCAATATTGAATAATACCCGGATAAAACTATATGATAGAAATCTTTATCACTTTCAGATCTTTTTTATCTGAACTGCTTCCATACATTATTTCGTATTCTCCTGTTGTCACATCCATCTTGCTGCTGGCCCTGTCGAAAAACTCAAATGCCGGGGCAGGAAGTGAAATCGTAATCTCTTTTGTTTTTCCAGCGGCAATATTGACTCGCTGAAAACCTCTGAGAGTTTTAAGAGACCCGTCAGTGCTGTTAACCTTATGGATATAGATCTGCACAATTTCAGTTCCGTCATGTTTCCCTGTGTTTGACACAGGTATGGTGAGGTCCACACTCTCACCTTTATTGATCACCTTTTTAAAAATACTTCCATTCCCGATTGAGAAAGTCGTATAGCTCAGACCAAATCCAAACGGGAAAAGCGGATCCGACATAAACTGGTAAGTCCGGCCTTTCATTGAGTAATCTTCAAAATCGCCCAGCTGATCAATATTCTTATAGAATGTTACAGGTAATTTTCCCGACGGGTTATAATCGCCGAAAAGTACATCTGCAACAGCCTGTCCTCCCAATTCTCCGCCATACCAGGCCTGAAGTATTGCCTCACAGCTTTTAGTTTCCGGAACGAATCCCATTGCAGAACCCGATAAATTAACAAATATTACTTTCTTACCTGCCTGTTTCAACTGGTTTATACAGCTGCGTTGTATCGATGGTAATTCGATGTCGGTACGGTCGCCACCTTTAAACCCGGGAAGTGATACCGGCATTTCTTCTCCTTCAAGAATATTTGAAAGTCCACCAACAAATATTATTGTATCTATGCCTTTAAGCTTTTCCAATAATCCTGAAAAATTCTGTTCAGTTTCAGTGCCAAAATCAAATTCGATGGCTGCCTCCCAGGTGTAAAGCTGTTTAAATAGTATTTCTATTTTATACTTCATCCCTTCTTCAACTTTGTATGAAGTTTTGGAAATAAGCGTACGCCAGTCCTCAAACTTTTTAACTGTATCTCCATTTATGATCAGCTGAAAAGATCTCGCAGCACTACATTTAATTATAATTTCCTCAGTTTTTGACGGAGTGAACTCGGTCTCGAACTTTGCAGAAAATCCGTTAATATTTACACCGGGGGCCATTGCATGTGTTCCTTCAGTTGCCAGGTGTAAGGGAGCTGTTTGCTGTTGTTCAGCAACGATTTTGCCACTCATGTCATTGCTATTCCAATAAGTAGCCTTAAATCCTTGTTTTCCATCAATGGAACATTCCGGCGCAAAGCTCTCAAGAACCTTATTGTCAATAATATCACAAGCATTGTCATATAGAATCTTATCTGCAGATAATTTTGATTTGATGCCATCGAGGATCGTAATTGTATGAACAGGTGTTCCGTTATAATTCCCCCATAACACTCTTGCATTATCTGCATTTGGGCCTATGACAGCCATTTTATTAACAGATTTACTCAGTGGCAGAATATTGTTCTTATTTTGCAGCAGTGTCATTGTTTCCCACGCCATTTCCAGGGCAAGTTTTCTATGCTCTTCATTGTTAATCACAGAGGCCGGTATTTTGGTCCATGGAACGATGGCATCATCGTCCATTTCACCAAGGTCGAAGCGACCGACAAGTAAGCGGATTACACTTTTATCTATATCTTCCTCCTTCAGCAAGCCTTGTGAAACTGCATCCGGCAGATGCTTATAATTATAATTCAACCAGGCGCATTCCACATCAGTTCCGGCGGGAACACTTTTTGCCACAGCATGGGTGGCATCGGGGGAGAACTTATGTCCATTATAAAAATCGGCTATAGCATCACAATCAGATACAACGAGGTATTTATATCCCCAGTCGTCCCTCAGGATTTTCTGCAACAATTTTGAATTACCACAGCATGGTTCGTCTTCCAGGCGCTGATAGGCACACATCACCTCGCGCACGCCGGCATCCCTGACCAATGCTTTAAAAGCCGGCAGATAAGTCTCATACAGGTCGAGCGGATCGAGATTACTTATATTTAGTGAATGACGGCTCCATTCCGGGCCGGAGTGTACGGCAAAATGCTTTGCACATGCCAGTAACTTTCTGTACCTGGCGTCGTCGGGTCCCTGTAATCCTTTAACAACAGAAATACCCATCTGTGATGTCAGGTAGGGATCTTCACCATAAGTTTCCTGACCACGACCCCATCGTGGATCACGGAAGATATTAATATTTGGAGTCCAGACCGACAGACTCAGGAAGCGTGTGTTTTCCTTCCCCTGCTTTATAGCTTCATTATACTTAGCCCGAGTTTCGTCGGATACGGCATTGAATATCTGGTAAACCAGCTCATTATCGAATGAGGCAGCCATTCCGATCGGTTCAGGGAACACGGTTACGTTTTCATTGTTTGCAAGACCATGTAATGCCTCACTCCACCAGTTGAATTTCTTAATTCCAAGGCGGGGGATAGCTTCCGACACGTCGCACATGAGTGTTACCTTTTCATCAAGTGTGAGACGGGATAACAGATCTTTTGCCCTTTCTTCAGAACCTAGCTCAGGGTTCTGATACGGGTATTTTTTCCCGCAAGAACTAAAAGAAACTAAGACAACTACTGCGATTAACAGTCCAATTTTAAAGCATTCTGGAATAGAAAGTTTCATCTTGTTTTGGTTCGTTTTAATTAATTAACTTCAGCGTAGCTGCAAAACCACCTCTTCTTAACAGTTTCACAGCAATTGTACTTGAATTGTCAATAACCAGATATTGAGTGGTAAGTTCTTTATCATGCTTACCATCAGTAATTAGAGTAAGTTTATACTTTTTGCCCTCAGGCAGGAAATTAAACTTCAGAGTTTTTGTCCTTTCAAATCTTTCTGAGCTGATGCCCCCGATGTACCACATATCGCCTTTGCGACGGGCAATTATGATGTCCCTACCGGGATTGCCATCTAGTAATTTAGAATCATCCCATGCACTTGGTACTTCTTTGAGGAAACTCCTGGCCGCATCTGGTAACCGGTAATAACCCTCCGGTCTGTCTGCCAGGTGCTGAAGGCCTGATTCGAAAACAACGCTCAGGGCCATTTCATGTCCGTATGAAGTTAAGTGAGGATACTGGGAATTTGTAAAAGTTACCGGGGTATAGTCCATAGGCCCGACCACATTTCTTGTATAAGGAAGTATGGTGTTGTGTTCGGGAGCGGTAGTAGTGAAATCCGGGCCGTTATTATACCATTCGGCTCCGCGTACTCCTTCCAGAGTCATCAGGTTAGGGTATGTACGATCCCATCCGCGAGGCACCAGGCAACCGTGGAAATAAACCATCATTTCAAACTGGGCTGCATCTTCCAGAATATCCAGATAGTATTTTATCATATCTTGCTTTTCACTTTCGAAAAAGTCGACCTTGACTCCGACAACACCCATTTTTTTCAGCTTAGTGAATTCTTCCAC
>CAZHRV010000138.1:0-1818 GCA_964535035.1 uncultured Rikenellaceae bacterium | reverse complement strand
ATTGGATTGCTTTTTATAATCATTGGATACGGCCATATAAAACTTAAAAACTGGACTCTAAACCTATCCATTAGCAGCATTTGGTTTTGGATAATATTTGGTCTGCCTGTAATGGTTTTCTTCCTGCCTTTGCTGGCAATGAAAGAAATCAATACTCAATACCCTATATTGCTTCTCACTTTTGCTGCTCTATTATTGATTGTGGCAATCCCAGGACTATTGCTCTTCTTTTACAACCAAAAGAGTGTTATAGAGTTATTTCATTCACCCGATAACAAAGGAAATGTATCCCAGATAATGCCAGTTCGTTCTTATCTGGTCCTTTTTGTTCTTTCTCTTTTCATTCTCCTTTCTCATATTTTAATATTTTATCAGGGGATTTTCCCATTGTTTGGCAAATTTTTAACAGGCCTTAGCGGAATAACTATCTATGGATTTCTGATCCTGATAATGATCCTGCTTATATATGGACTTATCAACAAAGTATATATCTCATTGATTGTTTCTATTATTCTATTCTCAATTTTAACAGTGTCCTCGATCATAACAATAATAAGCTATAAGTATACCGAGATCATAGAATTACTGAAATTCCCAAAACTGGAAAATGATATATTCTTAAAGTTCCCTCTTAAGTCTATTTACTTGCTCCCTCCCGTTCTTTATATCCTGATAACTAGCCTGATAATATTAATCCGATCAAAAAAATATTTTAAAAAACAATACGGCATATAACACGGCGGTAAAATTAATAGGCTTGTCACGGTGTTTGCATTCACTTCCTGCTCTTTAGTAAAATCAGTATACCGGGACTTGATCCGGACCGCGCCATTACTGTTAAGAAAATAACAATAAAAAGACTAATAACCTATCACTTATAACCTTTGTATCCCGACACTCGTAATGTCAACTCACTTTCTACACGGCGGCAAACACCGCGCCATGCCTTCCTTGTACCGGGACTTTTACCTGGCTAAAGATTATGGACACTGCCCGGATGGGCATCGGGTAACGCTTACTGCCCATACCAGCGGGCCGTTAGCACCAATGAGACCTGCCATGTATCTTATAATCAAATAAGTAGAAATCATGAATTTCAGTAAAATAGAAATATTAGGATTACGAGGATTTAGTGAAAAACAGGAACTAGATCTTGGAATACCAAATGAAAATATTGGAAGCGGATTAACTGTGATAACTGGACCAAACAACTCAGGGAAATCAACTATTTATGAGGCTTTTCGGGCTATTTCTCAAAACAGTACACCGAGTTTTACAGAAGGCCGAAGGAATAAAAATGCTGGTGATAAAGTTGAAATTACGATTTCAAATAATAACGGAGAAAAGTTACTATTGAAAACTACTTCAAGTGGCGGAAGTGAGACAGATTTTGAATCTCAAGGGCTAGAGAGAAACAATGTAAAATTCTATACATTGCCTTCAAGAAGGACTTTTTCTCCTTTCTTTCATAAAGGTGAAAATGATAGGTCAGGCTTTATAGATCAATCACAATTACCGGCAGTCCGAGGAAGCGATTATAATCATTTCTCCTATAGACTTTTCACGATCCAAAAGAATCAGAAAACGTTTAACGAAATAATTAGTAAGGTGCTTGGGCATATACCTAATTGGAAAATAGACCAGAATGATAACGGTCAATATTATTTAAAATTTAATTTTAATGGCTCATATCATAATAGCGATGGTAGTGGCGAAGGGTTATTAAGTATATTCACAATAATTGATGCTTTATATGATAGTAAAGAAGATGACCTAATATTTATTGATGAACCTGAATTATCATTGCATCCATCAGTA
>CAZHRV010000137.1:0-9891 GCA_964535035.1 uncultured Rikenellaceae bacterium | reverse complement strand
AGGCGAAGCCGTTTTCAATGAGTCACTTTTTACTGAATCAGGCAGGGGAAGAAGCCCCGGATTCCAGAATCTTCTTAAGGCAATATCCTTTGAAAAAGGGAAAATGTACAAGTACGATAAATTACTTAACGGATCATACAGAGATTATACACCTGACTATTATCAGTTTGGCTATCAGATGTATACATGGGCTTTACTAAATAATGATCCCGGTATCTGGGAAAATGTGCGTGAATTTACAGCCAACCAGCCCTTCACACTTAACCCTGTTAACATAAGCCTTAGAAGTAGTGCCGGACTTACGAAAAAAAAACTCTTTAATCAGACGTTTGACACACTCGGAAGTATCTGGAAACAGGATATTGATAAGAGCAATGCTATAGATTACAATCAGGTAAATCCGCCTGAAAAAACCGGGTATGAGAGTTATTATTCTGCAGTTTATGCAGGTAAAGATTCGGTCATCGCGGTTAAAACATCCCTGGCCTGTCCGGTTTCATTTGTACTTATCAGTCCCTCGGAAAATACGGAGAAAAAAATGTTTGTCCCCGGGAAATTATACTCCTGGGTTATATCTTTTGGAGGTGGTAAAATAGTCTGGGTCGAATCATTAACTGATCCCAGGTGGACAAACAGAAATTACTCAGTAATAAAAACATTCGATATTCATACTAAAAAAGCTCTCCAGCTGACCTTCAGATCGAGGTATTTATCGGCATCTGTTTCTTCTGACGGCAGGATAATAGCTGCGACGGAAAACACTGAAGATAACAGGAATAACCTTGTTCTGATAAATGCTGATGACGGATCTGTAATAAATAATGTTCCTGCTCCCGGGAATGCTTTCTTACAGCGTCCTCAATGGTCAGGCGATGGCAAAAAGCTCACTCTTGTTTCCCTGACAGGAGATGGTGAAGGCATCCTGTCCTATTCACCTGAAGACCAGGAGTGGAAGACTCTTCTTAATGAAGGTCATGACGATATTCATTCTGCCTTCCTGAGAAATGATTCATTATTTTATTCCAGTTCTGTTTCCGGTACTGATAATATCTACCTGCTTACCGGAGATGGAAAATTATCGGCAGTTACCCGTTCAAAATTCGGGGCAACTGATATGAATATTACAGGTAATAAACTTTTTTTCAGCAATTATACCTCATCAGGAAACAAAATATGTATTGCCTCCCTTGCTGAGGCCGAAGAAATCAAAAAACCTGTTTACGGATCTGCCTCATACCTTATCGACCGGTTTGAAAAGCCCCGGTTAAAGGAAGAAGCTGATCCTGACATTAAATATACACCAGAACCCTACAGAAAGTGGAAGCATCTTTTCGGGATTCACAGCTGGATGCCACTGTATGCGGATATTGATGCAATACAGAATGATCCTGCTTCAGTGAGGCCGGGATTCACCCTGATGTCACAAAACCAGCTGAGTACACTTACTGCTACTGCCGGCTACGAGTACTCAGTTGACAAACGGCACAAATTCCACTCCCGTATTACCTGGGAAGGCTGGTATCCCGTAATCGAATCACAGTTTGATTATGGCAACGAACAGGCCATTGACCTTACGGATTCGGGGCCGGAGTTTGCCCTCGAGCAGGTCTCACCGGGATTAAGATTCCTTAATAATATTTATATTCCTTGGTCTTTCAGCACAGGTAAATTCTCACAATACCTTTATCCGTCCTTCTCGGTCGATTACAGGAATGATTACATATACGATTGGGAAGCCGCTAATTATGATTACGGCCAGACGAGTCTCACCGGACGTTTCTATTTTGCCAATTATCACAGGTCAGCATACCGCGATATATATCCGCGTTTCGGCCAGATAATTGATGCATCATATGAGTGGGCTCCTTTTGACAAAAAGATCTATGGTTCGGATTTCAGTGTAAAAGCTGCTCTTTATTTCCCTGGCTTCATAAGAAATCATGGCATAAGGATAAGGTATGAAACAGAGAACCAGAGTTTTGTTAAATACCTTATGGATAATAAAATCCATTACCCCCGCAGCTATGACGACATTATCTCTGAAGGGCTTGATTTTTTTTCCGTGGATTATGTTGCACCTTTAGTATATCCTGATTTTAATATCGGATCTCTTTTCTATTTGACAAGAATCCGCACCGGATTGTTTTATGATTATGCGCAGGGCAAGAATAATTATTATCTGAAATCTGAGGAGGGAGCTATGGCAGTGGATTATTTCACCGGGGGAACCGAATCTTTCAGTTCTTTTGGTATCGAGCTTCTTTCCGATTTTTATCTTCTCAGAATTCCTTACCCGATATCGGCAGGTGTACAGGCCGCCTGGAAAAACTTTAATGAGGCTCCCTCATTTGAGTTTTTATTCAATATTGACATTTATGGTATGAATATCGGGAAACAACGAAGGTGATCAGGATTTTATCTCCCTTGCAATATTCTTTATCAGATCCCATGCTTTCCCCACATGATCAAGAGTAACGTTGGTCTGCCCTGTTACCATTCTGAGAGTATAATTACTGTTAATCGATGTATGCGTCAGATATATTTTGCCTGTATCGTTGAGCTGGTGATTAAGTTCCTGGTTTATATCGTTAAGGCTCTCTTCCGGTATTCCATCCGGACGGTATCTGAAACAAACTACATTAAGTGAGAGCGGAGCTGTTAATTCAAAATCGGGTTCTGATGATATCATCTCTGTAAGTTGTTTTGCCAGACTAATGTGGTATCTTATTTTTTCTCTAAGGCTGTCTGTTCCGTATGACCTGATAACGCTCCACAGTTTTAAAGCCCTGAATCTGCGGCCAAGCGGGATACCCCAGTCCCTGTAATCGTTCACCTGTCCCCGGCTTCTTGTCTTGAGGTATTCCGGCAGTATTTCAAATGTTCTTATCAGCGATTCAGTATCTCTAATAAAAAAAGCTGAGCAGTCGAAATTTGTGAACATCCATTTATGTGGATTAAATACAAAACTGTCGATGAGTTCCCTCCCCTCCAGCATCCATTGAAATTCGGGCAAAATAAGGGCTGTCCCGCTCATTGCAGCATCCACATGAAGCCAGATACCATTTTCACTGCAGATCTCTCCTATGGCACGTAAAGGGTCAATAGCCGCAGTGCCTGTCGTACCGATCGTAGCTATGGTACAACAGGGTTTAAAACCCCTTTTTTTATCCTCGTTTACAGCTTCACTTAGTTTCCCCGGGATCATGGAACAATCTCCTGCTACAGGTATCTTAACCAGGTTTGTTTTTCCTATACCTGCGATCCTGACAGCTTTTTCCACCGAGGAATGAGTCTGCTGAGAGCAGTATACTCTTAAGGTACCTGCATTTTTAAATCCCTCATCATTGACTGTAAAACCGGTGGTTTTTTCTCGTGCCGTTAATATGGCAGCAAGTGTTGCCGTTGATGCTGAGTCCTGAATAACTCCCTCGAAATCAGAAGGTAATCCTATCAGATCACGCAGCCAGATCATCATTTTCTCTTCAAGTTCGGCTGCAGCAGGAGATGTCTCCCATATCATACATTGTGCTGCCAGTGTTGATATCAGCATTTCCGCAAGAACAGACGGCGGGCTGGTGTTTGCAGGGAAATAGGCGAAGAAACTGGGGCTTTGCCAATGAGTGATACCCGGCATTATTATCTCTTCAAAATCTTTCATTATAATACTGAAAGATTCACCAGTTGATGGCGGGGTGCCGGGAATTTTATTAAAGATCTCTCCCGGTTTCACCGATGATTTCACAGGATAACTTTCCACATTCTCCATGTACGCAGCCATCCAGTCGACAAGTTCATGGGCATGTTTCCGGAATTCCTCGGGCGTCATTATATTCTGATTATTTTACCGATTCGGCCAGCAGGATTATTTTGTTCATTTTAACTTCAATTACCCCGCCGTCGATCTCGTATCTTTTTTCATTGTCATCCTGATCCACCATTATCACCGTGCCATTCTCCAAAGTTGAAATAATAGGGGCATGATCTTTAAGAACCTGGAAGGAGCCTTTAGAACCAGGGACTCTTATTGATTTGATATCCCCTTCATAGACTTTTTTATCGGGAGTGATGATCTCTATCTTCATCAGGATAATGATTATTTAGACTGGGCAAGTATCTTTTCGCCCTTTTCGATTGCATCTTCAATAGTCCCGACAAGCATAAATGCGGCTTCAGGATACTGGTCCACCTTACCCTCCATTATCATGTTGAATCCTTTAATATTATCTTCTATTGAAACAAGAGCTCCCTTAATGCCCGTGAATTGTTCGGCCACGTGGAAGGGCTGTGAAAGGAATCTCTGTATCCGTCGTGCCCTGTGAACTACCAGCTTATCCTCTTCGGAGAGTTCGTCCATCCCCAGGATGGCAATGATATCCTGAAGCTCATTATATCTCTGTAGAAGCTCTTTCACCCTTTGAGCACATTTATAGTGTGCCTCGCCAACTATATCAGGGGCAAGGATCCTTGATGTTGAATCAAGCGGATCAACAGCCGGGTAAATGCCCAGCTCCGATATCTTACGGCTCAGTACAGTTGTTGCATCAAGGTGTGCGAAGGTGGTTGCCGGAGCAGGATCTGTAAGGTCGTCGGCAGGTACATAAACTGCCTGTACAGAAGTAATTGATCCATGTATTGTCGATGAAATGCGTTCCTGCATGATACCCATTTCGGTTGCCAGTGTAGGCTGGTATCCCACAGCTGAAGGCATACGTCCCAGCAGGGCTGATACCTCTGATCCGGCCTGGGTAAAACGGAATACATTATCCATGAAGAAGAGGATATCCCTTCCGCCGCTTTTACCGTCACCATCCCTGAAATGCTCGGCAACAGAAAGACCTGAAAGAGCAACCCTTGCTCTTGCTCCGGGGGGCTCATTCATCTGGCCGAAGACGAGTGCCAGCTTTGATTCCTTCAATGCATTATGGTCGACTTTTGAAAGGTCCCAGCCGCCGGCTTCCATGCTTTCAAGAAACTCCTTCCCGTACGTGATAACTCCCGCTTCAAGCATTTCGCGGAGAAGATCGTTACCCTCTCTTGTTCTTTCACCAACACCCGCAAAAACGGAGAGTCCCGAATAGGCTTTTGCAATATTGTTTATAAGCTCCAGTATCACAACTGTTTTTCCAACACCGGCGCCTCCGAAGAGACCTATTTTCCCTCCCTTGGAATATGGCTCAATAAGATCGATCACCTTGATCCCGGTATGAAGGATCTCTTTCTCTGTTGACAGGTCATCATATTTCGGGGGTTTCCTGTGAATGGGATATCCTCCCTTCTTGTCCAGGGGCCCGATCCCGTCAATAGCTTCGCCGGTTACATTCATGAGCCTGCCCTTTATCTGTTCTCCGATAGGCATTGTTATAGGAAGTCCTGTAGCCACAACTTCCATTCCCCTGCGAAGACCGTCAGTCGAATCCATTGCAATGGTACGGACAGTGTTTTCACCAATGTGTTGTTCACATTCAACAACAAGTGTTGATCCGTCATCTCTTTTTATTTCAAGGGCATCATAGATATCCGGCATTTCCATGCCCTCTCTTTGAAATGTAACATCAACCACTGGTCCTATGATCTGGCTGATCTTTCCGGTATTCTTTGCCATATTCCTTAATTATTTGATTATTCTTCCAGAATATACAAATTTAATAAAATTTGCAAAAGTTATAGTTTCACTTTTATAATTTAAGATTAATATTGCCGGATATATCAGAAAAATATATCTTTAACCGGCAATGAAAGTATTAATTCTAAAAATATCCTTTATGAGAAAATTATTACTTGTTCTGATGGTTATGTTCCTGGCTGTTCCGTTAGCAAAACCGCAATTTACAAAAATCGGAGGCGGAACAGGTTTTGCTACAGGTTACTACTTCCACGGTATGGAATATGATTATAATAAAAGCGGTCACTTCTTTGCATCAGTGAAAAGTATTTATGAAATCAATGTTCCTTTACATATTTCGCCATCCATTACATTCTTCATTCCTCATGTCTATAAGGAATTTGAAGAGAAGGTAACTGTCAATACACTGATGTTCGACATTAACGGTCATTATGTTTTTAATTCCCTTGATAAATTTGAATTTTACGGTTTGGCAGGACTTGATATTATGCTGGCATGGAAACGTACTAAATATCCCGAAACAGATCCCTATAAAGAGAGTGATAATGGTCTTGGGTTGAATCTTGGTGTTGGTTCATACATGAAAATAACTGAACAGTTTGATCTTTACTTCGAAGGAAAATATCTTCTTAGTCTTGGCACTACAAAATATAGTCAATTAATGCTTAATGCAGGTGCACTTATTAATATTGACTGGTTAAAGAAACACGAGGATACCGGGGGTTTGTAATCTAACGATCCCTCCCTATAAGAGAGCTGGCCGTAAGGTTCAGCTCTTTTTTTCGCTCTTCGCTCACTCCGACCTCCCTCAGAAAGCTGAAGGCTTTTTCGATATATTTATTTGCCAGAGCTTCCGTAGTCTCTTTTATGTTAAGCTGATCATAAACGTTCATAACTTTCTCCACCTTTGTTTTTGGGTCAGCATCCTTAAGGTATAACTGTGTCTGAAGCCTTTTAAGCTGCTCTCCTGAAGCTGTTTCCATTGCCTTCACCAGGGGAAATGTCTTCTTATTAGCAACAATATCGCCTCCGGGAGTCTTGCCAAATACCTCTGTGTCGCCCCATATATCGAGCATATCATCCTGGATCTGAAATGCCAGTCCCAGGTTCCTCCCAAATTCATATAACAAATCTGAATCTTTGTCATCACTCCCCCCGAGAACTGCTCCTATTTTAAGTGCGGATGCCAGAAGTACTGCTGTTTTCAGCTCTATCATCCTCAGATACTCCTGGCGGGTTATCATATCTCTTTTTTCGTAATCCATATCCAGCTGCTGACCGATACATACATTTATTGCAGCATTATTGTAAATAGTGAAGACTTTATGCAGATAACCGGCCGGTGTTTGTAATAAACATTCATTTGCAATGAACGCCATCACATCTCCTGACAGAATAGCCTGGTTAATGTCCCACCTGGTATGTACTGTCGGGGATGTCCTTCTTACAGGTGCCTGATCCATAATATCATCATGCACAAGCGTGAAATTATGAAAGATCTCCAGTCCCGTGGCCGGCAGTATGGCTTCGTCAATTTTATCGCTGAATAAATTACAGGCCATCAAAGCCATTACAGGGCGCAGCCGTTTACCGCCTGATGACAGGGTATATTTTACCGGATCTGTAAGTTTTACTGCTTCCGTATTAAACGAAAGATCTGTTACAGCCTTTTCAACTTTCTCCTTTAATTCGGAATAATTGTACATGATTATTTTTCAACGATCCCGGCAGCAGGCATAATACTTATCCCTTCAGGGCTTCGGCGCCGCTGACAACTTCAAGGATCTGGTTAGTGATTGCGGCCTGGCGTGCCTTGTTGTACTGCAGTGTCAGCTCCCGGATCATGTTGGTGGCATTATCAGTAGCCTTATGCATAGCAGTCATCCTTGCTCCATGCTCAGCTACAAATGAATCAAGAATTGCCTTATAAAACTGTATTTTAAGCGATTTCGGAATAAGCTCTGTTACAATTTCCTCTTCTGATGGTTCATAAATATAGTCTACAGCAATTTTTTTCTTTTCTCCTGATGAGACTGCCGGTTCAACAGGGAGGAATTTTTCATCAGTCAGGATCTGTACTGCGGCATTTTTAAAGTGGTTATAAATAAATTCGATTCTGTCATATTCGCCCTTAACAAAACCCCTCATAATCTCTTCAGCAACAACTGCAACATTATCAAATGTAAGATTATTAAAAAGATCATTATGTTCGGGCAGCATTTTTATTTTTTGCTTTCTCAGGTAATCATAACCTTTTTTACCAATAGGCAGTATTGTCAGGTCTCCCCTTTTGAACTGATCGATATATTTTTCCGAAATTACTCTCCTGGCTTCTTTAACTACATTTGAGTTAAACGCTCCACAAAGACCTCTGTTTGAGGTTATTACAATCACAAGTATCTTTTCGGGGGGAGAAATGCGTCCGTAAATATTTTCAACCTCTTTTTCTTCTAAATATTGGGTAAGGTCTGAAAGTATCTCCAGTAATTTATTAACATATGGACGCAGGCGAACGATTTTATCCTGGGCTCTTCTCAGCTTTGCTGCTGAGACCATTTTCATGGCAGAGGTGATCTGCCTTGTTGATTTGACAGAACTTATTCTGATCCTTATTGCTTTTAAATTTGGCATTGCAACTAATTAGTCAAACAGGTATTCCTTGGATTACTGAGGTTTATATTTTGCCGTAAGTTCTGAAGCAACTTTGTCGAGAACCCCGGTAATATCATTATTAAGCACCCCGTCGCGAAGATTATCGAGAATATCCCTGTGTTTAAGCTCGAGATATTCAATATATTCATTTTCAAAGCTTTTCACCTTATCTACGGGAACATCTTTAAGTAATCCCATGGTTCCGCAATATATTATTGCAATTTGTTTTTCAACCGGTACTGGTGCATATTGTCCCTGTTTCAGTATTTCCACGTTTTTCGCTCCCTTATTAAGAATAGCCAGTGTTGATGCATCCAGATCGGATCCGAATTTTGAAAATGCTTCCAGTTCACGGTACTGAGCCTGATCAACCTTCAGCGTACCTGCAATATTTTTCATTGATTTGATCTGTGCATGACCGCCGACCCTGGATACTGAGATACCAACGTTTATTGCAGGCCTGACTCCCGCATTGAAAAGCCCCGATTCCAGAAATATCTGTCCGTCGGTTATCGAGATCACATTTGTCGGGATATAAGCAGAGACGTCGCCTGCCTGGGTTTCAATGATCGGCAGGGCTGTCAGAGATCCTCCTCCTTTTATCATATGTTTGATTGATTCCGGGATGTCATTCATCTGTTTTGCCACCTCATCCGATTCAATGATCTTTGCTGCTCTTTCCAGGAGGCGGGAGTGAAGATAAAAAACATCACCGGGATAGGCTTCACGTCCCGGCGGGCGGCGCAGCAAAAGAGAAACCTCCCTGTAAGAGACTGCCTGTTTTGACAAATCATCGTAGATAATAAGGGCATCGCGTCCTGTGTCGCGGAAGAATTCGCCTATTGCTGCTCCGGCAAAAGGAGCATAGAATTGTGAAGCTGCCGGGTCTGAGGCAGTTGCAAGGACTATCACCGTATACTCAAGAGCCTCGTGTTCTTCAAGTGTTTTGGCAATGTTAGCTACTGTTGAACCTTTCTGGCCTATTGCAACATAAATGCAATAAACGGGTTTCCCTTTTTCAAAGTTGCTACGCTGGTTAATGATGGTATCAATTGCGATGGCAGTTTTACCTGTCTGCCTGTCGCCAATGATGAGCTCTCTCTGTCCGCGTCCTATCGGTATCATGGCATCTATAGCCTTAATGCCTGTCTGGAGCGGCTGTTTCACCGGCTGACGGAAAATAACCCCGGGCGCTTTTCTCTCAAACGGCATTTCATAGAGCTTACCTCCTATGGGCCCCTTGCCGTCAAGAGGCTGCCCTGTCGGAGTAATAACTCTCCCAAGCAGTTCTTCACCAACATCAATAGAGGCAATGCGCCCTGTTCGCTTGACAATATCCCCTTCATTTATCTCCTCTGTAGGACCAAGCAGCACTGCTCCTATGTTATCTTCCTCAAGGTTCAGAACTATTGCCTCAATGCCGTTTTCGAACTCCAGGAGTTCATTCGATTCTGCATTGGTAAGACCGTAAATACGTACGATCCCGTCACCGACAGTAAGTACAGTCCCTACTTCTTCCAGTTCTGTTCCTGTTTGAATTCCCTCAAGTTGCTGCTGAAGGATCTTTGAGACTTCTGCGGGTTTAATACTTGTCATATTTTTATTTCTTAAGATGC
>CAZHRV010000136.1:0-8512 GCA_964535035.1 uncultured Rikenellaceae bacterium | reverse complement strand
CTGTCTCTTGCTGCATCTGCAGATGTTGCTATCGTATTTGTAGGGACTGATGACAGGACTGCCGGAGAAGAGTCTGACAGATTCAATATAGAGTTTCCGGGTAACCAGTATGAGCTGATCAAATCAGTTGCAGAAGCCAATCCAAATACAATTGTTGTGATACAATCGCTCGGAATGGTGGAAGTCGATCAGTTCAGGGATAATCCGAATGTAGCAGGTATAATCTGGACAGGATTCAACGGACAGGCACAGGGCACGGCAATGGCCAAAATACTTTTCGGTGATGTGAATCCCGGAGGCAAGCTGAATGCCACATGGTATAAATCGCTGAATGACCTTCCGGCGATCACCGACTATAATTTAAGAGGCGGACAGGGTAAGAACGGAAGAACCTACTGGTATTTCAACAAGGATGTTTCGTATGAATTCGGATACGGACTTTCATATACCACTTTTGAGTACAGTAATTTCAGCATCAGCAAAAGTTCGATAACTCCGAATGATAAGATCACGGTAAGCGTTGATGTAAAGAATACGGGAAGTGTGGATGGAGATGAAGTTGTACAGGTATACGTAAAGACGCCGGACAGTTCTGCGTCGCTGCAGAGGCCCATAAAGAGGCTGAAAGGATTCCAGAGAATTACAATAGCAGCAGGACAGACAAAGAAAGTGTCGATAGACATAGATTGCGCAGATATGTGGTTCTGGGATTCCGGGAATGACAGGATTATGTTTGATCAGGGCAGATACATATTTGAGATTGGGGCATCGTCGAAGGACATCAGGGGTCAGGCAGAGGCTGCTATGAGCGGTACTTTTAACCCGGTATTGAAGACTGTTGTTGCAGAATGCGGCAAGGTGGTATTGAGGCCGGGTAATACAGTACAGACAAGTGTCACAGCAGCGATGTCGGACGACAGTTTCTATAACATAAAGGATGCAAAGGTAACATACAAGAGCAACAATCCGGCAGTTGCGAGTGTTGATGACAAAGGTATGGTAACGGCAAAGGGAGTAGGAACTGCTTCGATATTTGCATATGTTACGGTTAACGGCAAGACATTATCGGACAGTTATCCTCTGAAGGTAATGCCCGATCTGAAGCCGGCTTCAATAACGGTCAGCGGAAAGAAAGTTACAGGTTTCGATCCAGCCGTCAAGGCTTACAGTTATCTTCTGAAGGCCGGTTCGGGTGCCCCAAATGTCAGCGCCACCGCGGCAGGTAACGATATTTCAGTGGATGTAGCTCAGGCCAAAGGTGTTCCCGGAACGGCAGTGGTCATGCTGACAGATAATATTACTCTGGAAACTAATTACTACAATATTAACTTTGGGACCAAATCTGTCATTGACGAATTCAATAGCAGCTCACTGGGCAAGCAGTGGAGCTGGTTAAGGGAAAATTCCGCTCACTGGAGCCTTGCCAAAAAGGCCGGATCGCTGGTTATCACGAGTGACAAAGGCGATATCGTTTCGGAAAACAATAACGCTGAGAACATTCTTCTGCAGAGTGCAAATACTGACTGGACGATTGAATCGAAGATCGTGTACTCAAGAAGGCCGTCGGGATTTGCACAGAACGGCGGAATTCTGGCATACCAGGATGATGATAATTTTGTAAAACTGGTATACAGGGCAGGCGGCAGAAGAGGAATGGGCGGCTTTGGCGGATTCTTCGGAAGAGGCGATGCAGGAGATCAGCCCGGTGCGGTGGAACTTGTTGTGGAGAAGGATGGGTACCAGACATCAGCAGCTATGCTCAGTATGGCGGATATAATAAAGGACGACAATACGCTGATATTGAAACTTGATAAAAAAGGTACTCTTTACACTGCATCATGCTCAGTAGATGGTAAAAGCTTCAGTACAATCGGTACGACAGACATTATGCTAAAGGATGTAAAAGCCGGGATGATAGCCTGCGATGGTGTACTACCGGCCAGAATGGGTAATTTCCCGGGGATGCAGCAACAAACCGGCCAGCCTGAAACACCATTTGAGGTTGCATACGACTACTTCCATATTGTCAATATAGGGTTGAAGTAATGTTTCTTTTTAAACCTTTCATATGATCTCAACATAAAATTCATATCATGAAAAGGAGAATTTTAAAACCAGTGCTTTCTTTTCTCTTCTGCTTAGCGGTAATCGCGTTTATTACCGGATGTAAGGGTGGAACTAAAAAGCCTGTATATCTTGATACCGGCTACTCTTTTGAAGAGAGGGCAGCAGACCTTGTATCAAGGTTCACAATCGAAGAGAAGCAAAGTCTTCTTGGCAACACAATGGCAGCTGTTCCCCGGCTCGGAGTCAATACTTACTATGTGTGGGGCGAAGCTCTTCATGGTGTCGTAGGCATGTTCAATCCCTATGCCGGACCGGCAACTTCATTTCCCAACAGTGTAGCTTTGGGATCTTCCTGGGATCCGGCTCTTATGGAAAGGGAGACTTCAGTAATTGCCGATGAAGCAAGGGCATTTAATACTCCCGTGATAGCCAGCCTGACGTTCTGGTCTCCGGTAGTTGAACCTGTGAGGGATCCCAGATGGGGCAGAACAGGAGAATCTTTCGGCGAAGATCCTTTCCTGATCTCACAGATCGGTGGTGGCTTTGTACGCGGTATGATGGGCAACGACCCTGTTTATCTTAAAGCTGTCCCATGTGGCAAGCTTTACTTCGCAAACAACAGTGAATTCAACCGTCATGTAGGCAGCTCCGATATGGACAAAAGGGATCTGAGGGAATATTATCTGTCTCAATACAGGAAGCTTATAGTGAAGGATAAACTGCCCAGTATAATGACCTGCTACAATGCGGTCAACGGAATCCCTATGTCAGCCAATAAATATCTTGTCGATACTATAGCACGTAAAACCTTTGGTCTTAATGGCTATATCACCGGTGACTGCGGAGCTATCCAGGATATTCAGACGGGTCATCTCTATGTTAAGACCGCGGCTGAAGCAGCTGCACTCGGACTGAAATCAGGAGTCGACACCGACTGCGGCAGTATATACCAGACAAGTGTTATTGATGCACTGAATAAAGGTTTAATAACAGAAGCAGACATCGACCGTGCTCTTGTTAACATGTTCACAGTACGCATGAGAATCGGCGAATTCGATCCACCATCAAAAGTCGCATATTTAAAGATCGACACAACTGTTGTAAATTCTCCCGATCATGTGGCATTCGCTGTTGAGGTCGCTAAGAAAACACCTGTTCTGCTTAAGAATAATATAATGCAAAATTCCGACAGGAAAATTCTTCCACTCAATGCATCGGAATTAAAGAAAATAGCTTTGATAGGTCCCCAGGTTGATAAGGTTGAACTTGGACCCTATTCCGGAGAACCTCTTGATAAACACAAGGTAACTCCCTTATCAGGGATAAAAAGCCTCCTGTCTGCCAAAGGATCAACTGCCGAAGTTGCTTATAAAGAAGGTGCAAACACGGTGAGTGGCAGTAATCTGTTCAACGTTAACAACTTTGAAATAGTAAAGAATGACGGATCTTCAGTAACATATGATGCTACCCGGTTCACAGCCTCATCAAAGGGAATAGCAGTCGGCACCGGGACACTGCCGGTAGCATCGCTCAAAAATATCGGTGACGGCAGCTGGACTTCCTATAAGGATGTGAATGTCAGCAATATGGAAAATATAAATATTACTCTTACCATACCGGGCGATGGAGGTTCGATAGAGGTACGAAAAGACTCACCAACAGGAATGTTGCTGGCCTCGTTTGATATTAAGCCGCCTCAGGGCGGGTCCGCAGGATTTATGCCATCGACGATTAATGCCAAAGCAGTCCGGAAAGAAATTTCCGGAAACCAGACCTTATATCTGGTCTATCGTGCTCCTGCAAAACTTCCTGTCGATAAGGAAGTCATTGATCTGGCTGCATCATCAGATGTAGTTGTTCTGTTTGTGGGAACGGACGACAAAACAGCCAATGAGGAAGCTGACAGGCTTTCTCTGGTTCTGCCCGGCAACCAGTACGAACTGATCAATGAAGTGGCAGCTGTCAATCCCAATACTGTCGTGGTAATGCAAAGCCTGGGTATGGTTGAAGTCGATCAGTTCAAGGATAATCCCAATGTTGCCGGGATAATCTGGACAGGGTTCAACGGACAGGCACAGGGGGCTGCAATGGCCAGCATTCTTTTTGGTGATGTAAATCCGGGAGGCAAACTGAATGCAACATGGTACAAATCAGTTAATGATCTTCCGCCTATCACCGACTATAATCTCAGGGCCGGAAAAGACAGGAACGGACGTACATACTGGTACTTTAACAAGGATGTATCCTATGAATTCGGCTACGGACTTTCATACACAACCTTTGAGTACAGTAACTTCACCATCAGCAAGAATACTATAACTCCTAACGACAGGATCACCATAGGCGCTGATGTAAAAAATACAGGAAGTGTGGAAGGAGATGAGGTAGTACAGATTTATGTGAGGACACCCGATAGTCCGGCTTCGCTTGAAAGGCCGATAAAAAGGCTTAAAGGGTTTCAGAGAGTGACAATTCCTGCCGGACAGACTAAAACAGTTTCGATAGAGATAGATTGCGCAGATCTGTGGTTCTGGGATAGTGAGAATGACAAAATTATGTTTGACCAGGGCAGATACATATTTGAGATCGGGTCCTCATCAAAAGATATCAGGGGAACGTTCGAAGCGGCAATGAACGGTGAATATAATCCCGTGCTGAACACTGTGGTTGCCGAGTGCAGCATAGTGGTGTTGAAACCGGGTAATACCATTCAGACAAGTGTGACCGCTTCATTGTCTGACGACAGTTTCTATGACATTAAAAATGCGAAAGTAACCTACAGAAGCAATAATCCGTCTGTGGCAAGTGTTGATGAAAACGGACTGGTAACAGCCAATACACAGGGTGTCGCAACAATCGCTGCCGAAGTAACAATTGACGGTGTGACAAAATCTGATGGTTATCCGTTAAAGGTCATGGCTGATCTCACACTTTCATCAATAGAAATGGATGGACAGAAATTGAAGAATTTCAATCCTGAAATCCATGCCTACAGTTATCTTACTGAAGATGTGTCAGCCAGACCTCCTGAAATAACCGCTCAGCCTTCAGTCCCGGGAACAGCGCTAAAAATCACCCAGGCAACTGCAATACCCGGAACTGCACTGATAACACTGACCGATAATGTTACCGGACAGAAAGGTTTCTATGCAGTCAATTTTGGTACACCATCCATCGGTGATAATTTCATGTCAGTTACGATGAGAGAAAAATGGAATTGGTTAAGAGAGGACCCTGCAAACTGGAGCCTTACCGAACCGGAACGTTATCTTACAATTACAGCCCAGGAGGGTGATATAAAAGGTTCCGCCAACAACGCAAAGAATATCCTTCTGCAGAGTGCCAACACTGACTGGGTTGTGGAATCGAGGATTGAATTTTTAAAAAGACCTGTGAAGCCTGACCAGCAGGGAGGAATTATTGCTTACCAGGATGATGATAATTATGTCAAGCTTGTCTATATCTATTCAACCGAAGGATTTATGGGAGGAGATGAAAATATTGAACTTCTTGTCGAAAATCAGGGTGCTCAGTATTCTGCTGCCAATATAAGTACACGCGGACTTGTACCTGATGATCTCGCCATAGTACTCAGACTTGAGAAAAAGGGCAGCAGGTATACTGCCTGGTATGCAACAGAAGGAGGTAATTTCGTACTTCTGGGCTCAACAGATATTGTTTTGAGTGATATCAAAGCCGGTTTGATTGCCTGCGACGGGGCACCATCCCCCATGGGTGGTATGTTAGCCCAGTTTATGGACGCCGGTGCAACCGGGATTGAGCAGCCGTTCAAGGTTAGGTTTGATTACTTTATTATAGGTAATATGGGTAATTAATCATTCCGGGTTAACGGTACTTTACCCGGCTCCGGATTGCCCTGAGCCGGGTTTGTACAATTTTAAATATGTTACTGCTGTTAAAAAAAATAATCCATTTATTTTTCGGGGGACTGATCTGTCTGGTACCGGCAGAAAAGTTATTCCTTAATCCGGCGGAAGAAAGAGACCAGGGGAATAGTCCCGGGTGGCTCGCAGAAACAGAATATGTGAAGGGTTACAGGGATATTATGTATTACAACAGGAGGTATCTTGCTGTTGGCACTGACGGAAGAATCGATTATATAAGCAGTTCAGGGGAAAAAGCCGCAGTAGTCAGCAATAACAGCAATAATTTAAACTGCATTACCGCGAACGACAAGGTTGTGGTTGTCGGCGGTGATAATGGAACAATTCTTTTCTCGTCAGAGGGGAAGATCTTTTCCACAGTCGAATCTGGAACAAATGACAACATCAACGGAATCACCTGCAATAACGGATTATTTATTGCAGGTGGTGACGGCGGAACAATCATTATCTCAAAAAACGGGGACTCCTGGAGCCGTATAGAATCAGAAGTAAAGGGAAATATTGTTTCCGTTACAGCCAATGATTCATTTTTCATTGGTGTTACCGACAGAGGCGAGATATTAATATCAAAGGATGGCTTTAACTGGCAAATCAAGGATTACAATAAAGAGTATTCAGGTTATAATAAATCCTGTGTATTTAAAAAGGTACTTGCTATAAATAACAGGATCGTCATCATCGGAAGGCATGATGACAATTCTCCTGCGATACTCTTTTCAACTCTGGGAAATGTATGGGTGGAAAGAACCCTTGTATATGATGACGATCAGGGGATTATGCGATTCCTTACAAATGAACCCAATGCCATCACCTATGACTCTGTCCGCGATCAGTTTATTCTTGCCTGCGATAACGGAGTATTATTCAGCCTGCCTTCATGTACAAAATGCAATGTATCTGTCACGGTATCAAATAATGATCTTTATGCCATTATTTGCACACATGATCTTCTGCTAAGCGCTGGTGAAGAATTTTTTATAAATATTATAAAATTCTGAAATGGATCAGGTGTAAAGTTAGCCTCCTGCCATTTTTTCATGCATCGTATCCAACAACAGTCGCAGCATCAAAATCATTCACCCTCAAACTTAATTTTCCCGATAACTGGAAAGCATTCCTTGTCACCCAAAGTCAGCAAAGCTGAAAATATTTATTAATAATTTTAATATTAGTATCATTGTCTGTCTGATATATACGGAAAAAATCTTAATTTCTTACTTTTTGTTCCGTCATAATTATAGGTAAACCAATTAAAGGCTGCAGATCCACTTTCATTGTTTTCATTGTAAGAAAACAGACCTATACGTGTTCCTTTCCAAAATCCGGCAGATGCAATAAATGACTCACCAAACTGATTGAATTGTGTATTTTTTTCATAAGGGCCGAAAATTGTCTTTGACCTTAAAACCGTCTGCCAGCCCCTTTCCACTCCGCCCTCAGGAATGCTGAGATAATAGTAGTCGTTCAGCTTGTGTATTTTTGTGCCTTCGGCCACCGGCCCTGTATAAACAGTTACACCATCGTCGAGCAGTTGCTTTCCGTCAGGGCTTAGTTTGTGAATTATTATCGGGCCGGCGCCAACTTTGCTATGCCCAGGATATCCTGTTCCGTTATCATCCCAGAAAGGACACGGATCTTCCCACCCGGCTATACCTTTAACCAGTACAAGAGGCTCCCACGGTCCCTCAGCCTTTGATGAAGAACTCATAAATAATCCCTCATCCGGGGTGCAGAACATCAGAAGGGCATCTTATTTTAACTTACTCCTCTCATACGACCTTTGTACAATTCTTTCACTAAGGCAAGCATATTAAATTGTTGATTATTATATCTTCTATTTCTTTATGGTCAGCTTTAACAGCCCGGGCAGCACAACCAGGAGCAATGGCAGCGCCATTACTAATCCGCCGATGACGGCGATTGCCAGAGGCTGGTGCATTTGTGCACCTGTACCCAACCCGAGAGCCAGCGGAGCAAGTGCTACAATAGCCCCCGTTGCAGTCATTAATTTAGGCCGTAACCGGGCAGAAATTGCATAAATCAAAGCACCCGGGACATCTGAATTCTTTAACTCTGTTAAGAACTGCTGAATTGTAAAAATGGAGTTCTCGCCTATAATACCGACAATCATAATTAAACCTGTATAACTGCCTACATTTAAGGGAGTGTTTGTTATAAACAGTGCTGCAATACCTCCGGCAATGCCTAATAAGCTTATGAAAATTACTATTGCCGAAAGTTTCAGGCTTTTAAACATAAAAAGGACTATAATAAAAACCAGTAAACCGCTAATGATCAGGATTTTTAGCAGCTCAGCAAAAGACTGTTGCTGTTCAGCATACGAGCCGCCGTATACAATCTGGTAAGTGGATGGCAGTTCAATTCCGGCAAGTTTTTTTTGTATTTCCTTCATCACGCTGCCAAGATCCCTCATATCAAGCCTCGCGGTAACAACACCCATAGTCTGAAGATTTTCTCTCTGTATTTCCGAGACGCCGCTTTGGATTGATAATTCTGCAAATTTTTCAAGAGGCAGATAA
>CAZHRV010000135.1:0-1657 GCA_964535035.1 uncultured Rikenellaceae bacterium | reverse complement strand
ACCACCATGATCCTGCAAAAAGAAAATCAATGTATTGTCCAGTTCTCCTTCTTTTTCAAGTTCATCAATAATTCTTCCTATACCACGATCCATTACTTCTATTTGGGCTGCATAAATTGCCATTCTTCGTGTCATGTCTTCCTTTCTTTCATCAGAAAGAGAATTCCATGCCGGTGCATCAGGATTGCGTTCTGATAAAATCCAGTCTTCATTTATAATACCCAATCTTTTTTGACGATCAAAGCGTTCTGCCCGAAGTGAATCCCAACCAATTTTGTATTTATCTATGTAAGGTTCAAAGTCCTCTTTTAAAGCATGTAACGGCCAGTGAGGTGCAGTATAAGAAACATACATAAAAAAAGGGGTATCTGTTTTATTGTTTTCCTGAATCATACTAACTGCCGTATCACTAATTGCATCTGTATAATAAAAATCTTCAGGAGCTTCGATAATTGTATTTTGTGACGTTAATGCACCCGGAGTATAATAGCTCCCGTCGCCACGTAAAGTACCAAAAAAATGATCGAATCCCCTTTGAACAGGCCATGCATCTTTATTACTATTTTGATTCATATTTTCGTCGGCAACTACATGCCATTTGCCCGACATATATGTATTATAACCAGCTTTCTTTAAAACTTCTGCAATAGTCACACAATTATTATTTAATTCTCCGGTATAACTATCTGTTCCAAGATTCCTAATCGTCATCCATCCCATTCCCGTTTGATGAGGATAAAGTCCAGTCATGAGAGAAGCTCTGGTTGGACAACATCTTGCTCCGTTGTAAAATTGTTTATAAAGAATTCCTTCGGTTGCAAGTGCATCCAGATTTGGGGTTTTTATTTCTCCGCCCGTTGCACCCATATCTGAAAAACCCATGTCATCTGCCATTATTAAGATAATATTAGGTTTTTTATTTTTAGTTACTTTATTACATGCTGAAAAGAATACCGGCAATACAATTAAAAAAGTAAATAATATTGTAGCAGTTTTTTTCATGATTTTTTGTTTATAGTTGGTATTATTTAAAATACAATGATCATTAAAACTCAATAAAAATAATAAAGATTCATTAAATCAACTCAAATACTTCAATAATCAAGTTCCACATTGGTTTTTAAGTCCATGGTTTCCACAACTGAATAGAAACGAAATCTATTCAGCCTCTCAAGGATTTAAAAGCCAATGCTTATACTCTTTGAAGGAGGAGATTGTAAAATCCGGTGATATTGAGCACCCTTGTCCGATTTAAAGTGAGCAGTCTATTCCGGACTAAAGTGAGCAGTGACATTTTCATCAAAAACAAAGAACTTTTTAAGGCTATCTTGTTTAATTCAAAATTAAATATTTTTCAGTTCATAATCTGATTAATTGTTCCTTCATCAAACGTTGATTGTTGTCCTCTCTTTTTTCTCATGGATTCACCTTTTAATTCTATCCTATGAGATTGATAAACAAGTCTGTCCATTATAGCATCAGCCACTGTTTTTTCTCCGATAATATCATACCATCCTTCCACCGGAAGTTGTGAAGTTATAATCAGGGATTTTTTATTGTTCCTGTCCTCAATGATTTCCAGCAGTGTTAACCGGTTCTGATTATCCAACTGCTGAAGCCCAAAATCATCGAGGATTACCAGATGCTGTCTTTCTAT
>CAZHRV010000134.1:0-7192 GCA_964535035.1 uncultured Rikenellaceae bacterium | reverse complement strand
CTGTTCAGAGGACCAAATTCGGCATAGAAAATACCAATTTTGAGATTCATGTTCAGCGGCAGGTTCAGCCATTCCATATAAGCCTCTTCAATACTTATTTCTTCTTTAGTAATTGAAATAAATGTTTTTCCACGGGTAAATGGGTCCAGCGGAGCCACCAATGAAAGTTCTACTTCGCGCATGAAGAATCCGTTATTGCCGTAAGAAACCTCTCCGGGTTCTGATATATAGTCATTCTTCGAGGAGCTTATTGCACTGAAAAAATCTCCGCCAAGGCTTATATTGGGATTAAGTCCCTGTTGCTGCCTTACTCCGCTATGAAATTTTTTTGACAGGTCTTCTTCTTCTTCCTTCTCCCTTGCCCCAAGCTGATTGGCCTCCTCAAGTAGTTTCTGCAGGTCATTTTCTGCCTGTTTTTCTTCCTCTTTAATAGTAAGGTGTATAAGAAGAGAGTCGAGCTTTGCAGTATTTATCCTGTTCTGATTTTTCAGCACATAAAGCTCTTTCCTCAATATCTCAAGAGAATCCTGTAGAGGTCCGGGAATCTCTTTCTTAGCCTGAGCCATAAGAAAGTAACCAGGGAAAACAATAAAAGTTAAAAACAAAATATAAATCTTTTTCATTATGCTTTAGTCTTGTTTGAGCAATTAATCATGATCAATCCATACAGGTTAACTGCCTGATTTATTGGGCTGTAATTAGAAGACTAATAATGAAAAGGGGGTGCGTGGTAATTTCTTAAAAAATATAGAAACCGTTTCCTGATAAATATAACAACAGGAATGAGGGGTGTGTTAAAAATAAAAAGGGATGGTATTAATAAAACAATAAACAGGTAAATCCAGAATACTGTGGTGGATATTTGTTCAAGGAAAATAAATTCCGCTGAGGAATGACTGTGATTTTTGAATGGAACCCCGGCATCATTGCTATTATGATAAGGATGTGCATGATTCAGTATTATTCCTGATGATAATTTATGATAATGCTGGTTTATTGTTTCATTTGTCACATAGGAAAATACTATTACCAGGAATACCGGCATAAGCAGGCGGCTTATTTTTCTCAGGCTAGACAATTTTACTAAAACATAAAATTCATAACAAATATAACTTTTTAATTTTCTTGCAAACAAGATAAAAATAAAAAAAGGTGACATTTTTTTGCCACCTTTTTAATATAACCAGTAATTTTATTTCTTCAATATTGTTTTAAGTACTTTTTCTTTGTCGAGTTTTTTAGTGCAGAAGAACCAGTCGTAACAGGTCATCTCTTCCTTGCTTTCCATACGTTGTTTTGCTACACCGCATGATCCTGCTGTCGGTACTATAACATCATCGCCTGGTCTCCAGTCGGCAGGAAGGGCAACAGAGAATGCATCTGCTGTCTGCAACCCTATCAGGACCCTGTATAGTTCGTCAAAATTACGACCAAGACTTAACGGATAATATATAATAGTACGGATGATACCTTTAGGATCAATAAAGAACACGGCTCTGACAGCCTTGGTATTGCTTTCTCCGGGCTGAATCATTCCGTATTTCTTAGCTACCTCCATTGTTATATCTTCGATAAGCGGGAATGTAACCTCAACATTCTTCATTCCCTTGTATTCGATTTTTTCCCTGATAGTACGAAGCCAGGCAATATGGCTGTAGAGTCCATCAACGGAAAGTCCAACGAGTTTACAGTTCGCTTCATTGAATTGCTTTTCCATTGTGGCAAATGTCATAAACTCCGATGTACAAACAGGAGTAAAGTCAGCAGGGTGACTGAAAAGTATTACCCAGCTTCCTGAGTAATCAGCAGGAAAATTAATGTCTCCCTGTGTGGTAACAGCCTTGAATTCAGGGGCTTTTTCTCCAATTCTCGGCATCGAAAATATAGTTGTGTCGCACATAATATTTAAGTTAAATTATTAATAGATACTTCATTTTCTTCTTGAGAGCATTAATTCAAGATCTTCCTTTAAGGCAGCCAGATCCTCTTCATGTTCAACTTCGTCAGTAATAATCTGGAGCACGATATTATAGGTTACAGGATCTGCTTCATGTGTGATATCCAGGAGTTTGCTGTAGGTACGTATTGCGCACTGTTCCCCTTTAATATTTTGATCAAGAATTACTTCCACATAAGGATCTGAAGGTGAGTCATAGCCGCAGTTTGTAATTTTTGACCACTCATCCGGTGAGAGGACCGGAGTACCTCCCAGCTGAATAATTCTGGTGGCCAATAATTCAGCATGTGCCAGTTCTTCTGTTGCATGAAGCTGCAACTCTGAAGTTACTGCATCTTTCATCGGGCCTTTTACCACTTTTGCGCCTGTCCAGTACTGATAATATGCCAGCCATTCATCGGCCAGTGCTTTGTTCAGGAGGTTGAGTAATTCATCAACGTCCATTTTTACGATTGATCTTCCAATTTCTGCCATAACATTTAGATTTTTAATATTGTTTATTAAATATATTAAGTTTATTATTTATTTTTTGCCACCAGGTTTAATACTTGATCCCCAGTCCTTTTGCAACACTTAATGCAAGCTCCTTATCTGCTTTATAAAAGTGATTAAGCTGACGTATAATTATCTCTTTCTTTTTCGGTCCACTGATTCCTTTCATACTATTTACAAAGTTACTAACTGTATTCTTACGTTGTTGCTCATTCATGACTTTTCTGAAAAGTTTCCCTGGTTGTGAATAGTGATCATCGTCTTTTAAATTGCGGTCATAACTGTCAACAATATTTGAATCGAGCTTCATTGAAGGTTCCTTATAGCTTTTATCTGCCACGATATCATCAAAGCTATTCGGGTAATAATTCGGACCGGAGCCACTTTTATTTTCCAGACTCATAAAACCATCTCTCTGGTGATGATGAACCGATACTATTGGTCTGTTGACCGGCAATTGTTCATAGTTGGCTCCCAGTCTGTAGCGATGTGCATCAGGATAGGCTAATATACGACCCTGGAGTAATTTATCGGGTGAAAGACCAATACCATCAATGACATGAGCAGGGGCAAAAGCAGCCTGTTCGACATTGGCATAATAATTTTCAGGTATTTCGTTAAGTTCCATTACTCCGACTTCAATCAGAGGGAAGTCTTTATGAGACCATACTTTTGTAATGTCAAAAGGATTCCATTTAAATTTCTTAGCCTGTTCATCGTTCATTACCTGGATTTTGAGGGTCCATTTCGGGAAATTCTTTTTGCTGATTGCTTCGACCAGATCTCTCTGAGCGTAATCAGGATCTTTGCCTTTTAATTCCTCCGCCTGTGGTCCTGTGAGCGTTTTAATCCCTTGTTGTGTTTTAAAATGGAATTTCACCCATATGCGCTCGTTCTTTTTGTTGATCATTGAAAAGGTGTGGCTTCCATATCCATTCATAAAACGGTAGCCATCAGGTGTTCCCCTGTCACTGAAAAGGATCATAACCTGGTGCAGGCTTTCAGGATTGAGGCTCCAGAAATCCCACATCATCGTTGCGCTTTTCAGGTTTGTTTTCGGATCGCGTTTCTGAGTGTGAACAAAGTCAGGGAATTTTTTCGGATCCTTAATAAAGAAGACAGGCGTGTTATTTCCTACCAGATCCCAGTTCCCATCTTCCGTGTAAAATTTAACTGCAAAGCCTCTTGGATCCCTTTCAGTATCGGCACTTCCTTTTTCTCCTCCAACAGTTGAAAATCGAACAAAGGCACGACATTTATTTCCAACTTTAGAAAAGAGTTTTGCTTTGGTGTACCTGGTAATATTACCGGTTACAGTGAATTTACCATAAGCACCGGTACCTTTAGCATGTACTATACGTTCAGGGATTCGTTCCCTGTTAAAATGGGCCAGTTTCTCATGGAGATAGTAATCCTGAAGAAGGATAGGTCCTCTTGGGCCGACAGTCATACTGTCTTCATTTTCGAAATATGGTCTTCCAGATGCTGTTGTTAGTTTCTTTTTCTTCATATTTAAAGTGTTTTAATCATATTCTCTTAAGAATTTACGTTATCAGTAAATTCTCCAATGATCTGCAGTTTAATTTCCTTGATATTAAAATTTGGTATCTTTTTCTTTTTCAGATAATCTTCAAGAATTTTATCAAGATCTTTGTCGAAATAATCCCCAATACGTTCAGAATTGGAACAATAAAGATGGTGATGTGGTTTCAGGATTGCATCATATCTTATAATTTCGTAATCTGTTTTGACTCTTTTAACTATACCTTTCTCAACAAAAACATCTAGTATTTTGTAGACAGTTCCGATAGGCACATGTGGAAAATTCAATCTCAGGTAATCAACAATGATTTCTGCAGTGGGATGGTTATCCAGTCCCATAATAACTTCCAGGACTGCAGTTCTTTGAGGGGTCACTTTCAGGTTGTTTTCAGCCAGTATTCGGATAACTGATTTATTAGCCATAATCGATTATTTTAATTTAAGAATTGTTATCATGCAATTCTTGTTCTCAAATGAGAATCATTATCAGATGGTATTTATTCTAAGACGAGAATCATTCTCCGATAATAATTATTCTCAAATGATATTCATTCTTAAAAGAGAATCATTCTCTTTTAAGAATGAGTAAAAATAAGGAAAATTTCTTAATAAATCATTGTATCGGCAATAAATTTATTAAAAATCTGGATTTGGACAAGGGATTTTGATGTTAATATCCCTGACACCAAAAACCGTCATTATCAAAAATCTAAATATATAGCTGATCAACTCCTGATTTTTGCAAAATACATTGCGAAGGAGCGGTATAAAAAGTGAGTCCATTTACCAAAAGGTACTATGATAAGTGCCCACTGTACCAGAACAATCAGATGAAACAGATAAAGCCAGATATTATTCTCAAGCAGCTTTAAATCAATAAATAACCTTACGGCAAAAGCTGAAAAACCCAATAATAGCAGCCATATCACAAAGAACCAGTCGGATGGTTGTGAATATTTACTGATCTCTTTGGCCTTTCTTATCCGGTCGTATACAAAATCAATTGTGACTATGAATATGATTATACTGACTATATAACCAAGTATTATAACAATCATATTTTCATTTGAGAACCAGTCAAGAAATACCGTAATGAAAAGCAATCCCAGATAACCGATTACCAGGATAAAGTGTTCAAACCATCTAAACAGGTTATCATCACAGTCCAGGGATCTTTTTTGAGTGAACATATGTACAATAAGCTCCCACAGTCCTTTTAAATAATTAATAAAGGGAACTTTTATACGGGGTTTCAGGATGATAAACCACCACATGCGAATAATATTGGGAAGCAGTATTACTGCGAAAACCGTTGCTATGGCGATCATTTCAAAGTTATGGCCTGTATGCATAATGGTTTCAAGGTTGAAATTCCTGCTGAAGCCAAAAGCTACTACTGCTATAGCCAGGATAAGCATGGCAATTATTGCCAGTGAAACACACTGGAACAGTAATCCGGAGAGTTTGGTCCAGTCATATTTGCAAATAAGCCATCGCCTGAGAGTCATCATTAATTCTCCGGGATTTGCATCCTGGGGACAGTAAGTGCTGCATTGTCCACAATAATAGCACAGCCATGGTTTCAGGGATGATTTTATATCGTCTTCCAGCCCAAGCACACTGAATCTCAACATTTCCCTCGGGAATGAATTCTCTTCAGTCGACAGGGAGCACACCGCTGTGCATGTACCGCAATTGTAGCATGCATTGAAATTGAATCCTCCGAATTTTTCTAATTTCTTCCCGAATTCAGTATTGATTGCAGCCATTATTGTTTTAGTTTGTAAGAATAGTATTCATCCATATCATCGATCGCATTTGTTTCAACAAAACCATATTTTATCAGTGTCATGAGGTAGTAAAAGACTTCATGTTTCGGCATGTTGAGTTTTTTAGTGAGCTGATCAACAGTCATGTCATTTTCCCTGAGAGCCTCAAGAATTGATTTTTTTATCCTGATGAAATTTTTCAGATTCTCTTTTGCTGAATGCGCGACCTCTCTTTTTTCCCTGAGATATTTGAATGTTTTACCCTTCTCTATGTCCATGCTGTATTATTTTACTATCAGGTTATTAATAACTATTAATTGCCGGCCAGGGCATCTATCATACTTTCAATCTCTTTGTTTGAATATGCAATCAGATCGATGGCATCTACAGGACATACCGGCAGGCACATTCCGCATCCTTTGCACACTGAATTGTTAACAACTGCAATATCTTTTTGTCCATACTTTTCCAACTTTATTACGTCGAATGGACAGGCTTTCTGACACTCGCCGCACCATGTACATACATCCTTATCTACCTGTGCTATAATCGGGTCCAGCTCAAGTTCTCCTTTATTAACATATGAAAAAGACTTTGTTGCGGCAGACAGAGCTGAATTTAAGGATTCCGTTATATTTTTAGGCCCCTGACATGCACCGCAGATTGTTATTCCATCTATGACAGTTTCTACCGGACGTAATTTCATATGTATTTCGTTGAAAAAGTTATCCCTGCCCCGGGGCAACTTGAAAATTGATGCAACCGGATTATCTTTTCTCGGAACCATTCCTGTTACCAGAACTAAAAGATCAGGCTCAATAGATATCTCCTTTTTTCCTGTAAGAATATCATTGATTTTTACAGATACGTGGCCATTTTTTGCTGTTACCACGGGAGGATCATCTTCATAGGACTGAAGGTATATGTCGCCATTTTTTAACGATTCAGCATATAATAATTCCTGTTTTCCATAAGTCCTGATCCCCCTGGTAAAATGGTAATTATTAACATCCTTAAATTTGTTTCTGGCATCTATTGAAGCATGTATTGCAGAGGTACAGCAATAACGTGAACAATACTTGTTGTCTCCTTCTGCTTGCCGGCTCCCCACACAATAGATATATGCTATATTTTTTATTTTTTTACCCTTGTACACTAATTCTTTATCGTTCAGATCAATAATTCTTTTAAATTGTGGCAGGGTTACAACTTTCCCGGATTGATTATAACCAAACTCTCCATCCGGAGGTGTATAAGGATCGAAGCCGGTAGCCATTATAACGGAACCGGTTTTTATTTCTACTATCTCCTCTTTCTGTGAAAAATCAACGCTCTTACATATCTTTTCGCATTCTCCGCAACGTGTACAGTTTTTTATATCAATAACGGGATAATGAGGGTATTCGCTCGGGAAGTTATGAAAGATGGCTTT
>CAZHRV010000133.1:0-11168 GCA_964535035.1 uncultured Rikenellaceae bacterium | reverse complement strand
ACAGGTCAAGAAACCACATTAAAAGGGTATATACAATTCCAACCAGGCCGAAGATCAGGCCATTTGTTAAGTTAGATTTCCAAACATTGACTTTTTCTTCCATGATAATTATTGTTTTATTCTTGAAAATGTTATTAGACTGACAACAAATATAATCTAAAAAGTGAAATTAGTCTGAAGTAAAATTGGAATAATTATTTTGCCGTCGCTCAGAAATTATATACTTTTGCATGGGGTAAGTCTTATACGACCAGCTCCTGCTGAATTCCCCCAGGATCGGAAGGTAGCAAGGGTAGGCAGTTGTAGCGGTGCGATATAAGTAGCTTACCCTTTTTTAGTGCCTGAAGTGAGCTCAAGTGTGGAGTGCCTAAAATACTTAACTCTAAGTACTCTAAGTACTCTAAGTACTCTAAGTACTCTAGTCACTCTAGGCACTCTAAGCACTTTTCTCTATCTTTGCATTAACATGCATCTTTATGTTAATCCGCATATATCCCGAAAATCCCAATCCTAAACATATAAGACTTGTAGTGGATATGCTGGAATCAGGAGGTATAATAATATACCCTACGGATACGGTTTATGCCATGGGCTGCGACATAAAGGCGAATAAGTCGATCGAAAAGATTGCAAGGTTTAAAGGTCTTAACCCGGAGAATCCTGATCTCTCGATTATCTTTCTGGATATGAGCCAACTTTCGGAATATACCATTATAAGGGACAATTCAATCTTCAAGCTTCTGAAGCGAAACCTTCCGGGCCCATTTACATTTATTGTTAAAGCAAATAACCAGATCCCCAGACTATTCAAGAACAGGAAAAAGACTGTAGGTATAAGAATACCCGACAATACCACAATACATGAACTTGTGAGGGAGCTGGGGAGGCCGATAATTACCACCTCCATTCATGATCAGGATGAGATCATTGAATATACAACTGATCCGGAGCTAATCTATGAAAAGTACCGTGATTTTGCCGATATCGTTATTGACGGAGGGTATGGTAGCAATGAAGCCTCAACGATTGTCGACTGTACAGGAGAGGAGATAATGATAGTCAGGCAGGGCCTTGGTATTCTGGAATGGTGAGATTATCACTGCTAAATAAATCAGTATAATTTGCCGGCAGGTACTTAGTATAATGCTTCAGCGTCTGTAGAATCCTCTTGTGAAGAAAACCAGGACCGTCAACAATTCCAGCCTTCCAAGAAGCATCAGAAATGCAAAAAACCATTTCCCTGCCATTGGGACAGCAGCATAATTTGAGAATGGTCCAAATGCACCAAGCGCCGGACCGATATTTCCGAGCATGGCTGCCGAGGTGCTGAATGCTGTAATTATATCATATCCCATAAATGAAATCACTATTGAGCTGAGGCAGATTAAAAAAAGATATAATATTAAGAATATCAGGATGTTATGGATCATGCTCTCCGCAACCGCCTTTTTATCGAGCCGTACCGGAATAGAAGCGTTCGGGTGTATCATCCTCCTCATTTCATGGCGTACATTCTTTGCTATAAGAAGGATCCGGCCAATTTTCATACTGCTGCTGGGTGAACCTGAAGTACCGCCGGTGAACATAAGAATAAAAAGAATGAATATCAAAAAACTGCCCCACTGGCTGTAATCACTGTTATAGAATCCGGTTGTGGTAATTATTGAAATAGTTTGAAAAGTCCCTTCAAGAAAACCTTTTCCTGCCGGGAAACCCGGTTTAAATGCCAGGGTTGTTGATACTATAAGTGCAAAGGCGAGGCAGAGTACAGTGTAGAAAATAAATTCATGATTGCCAAAGGCCTTTTTATAATTCCGTTTCACTACATGGTAGAAAAGGGTCATATTTGTTCCGGCTGTCAGCATAAAAACCGTAGTGATGATCAGTATTGGTGGTGATCCAAAAGAGGAGATACTGTTGTCTCTTGTTGAAAAGCCTCCGGTTGACATTGTTGTTAGTGAATGACATACTGAATCAAATAAAGGCATTCCGCTGATAATGAGTAATATTGCTTCAGCCATTGTCAGGATTGTATAGATACTGATTATTCTTTTGGCTGAACCACTGACCCTGGGATTGATCTTATCAGTTGCCTGTCCGGTAAAATCTGTAAATGTAAGCTGTACATTCAGTGATTTAACAACCGGTATAAGCGACAGCGATATCAGTATAAACCCCAGGCCTCCGAGCCACTGGGTCATACTCCTCCAGAACAAAACACCGTGAGGAAATGATTCAATGTCGGTAAGAATTGTTGCACCCGTTGTAGTGAATCCTGATATTGATTCGAAGAATGCATTTCCGAAATTTTTTATCGAACCGCTTAGAATGAATGGCAGCGTTCCGAAAAGACTGCATATTATCCACAACCCGGTAATTATGATATAGCCCTCTTTATCCCCTGACAGCCTTTCTTCATTACGAAGGGGAGTGAAAACCAGAATTCCGGTAATAACCGTGATTATGGATGAGAAGAGTAGTGGTGTGGCAGCAGGTTCCTTATATAGAAATGATACAGCCGCTGAAAGCAGCATAAATAATCCTTCAAAAATGAGCACCTGGCTGAAAATCCTGGCAATGACTCTGAAGTTAACCATTCCTTATCAGGTAAAGAATTTTGTCAGGCGATCATGAGCTGACGGTAATGTAAAGACGACTACTTTGTCGTTGGCTTTGATGATTGTGTCCCCGGTTGCTATAAAGGGGACACCATCTCTTGTTCCCCCTCCGACAATGGCATTCTTTGGGAATTCAATTCCCCGAAGCGTTCCTTTTGTTATTCTTGCGTTTGCCGGAACAAGAAACTCAAGTACTTCAGCGTCAGTTCCGGTCATGTACTTAACCTGGGTGACATTCGGGTTAAGGGTATGCCTGAAGATCCTGCTTGCAGCAGATATCTTTTTATTTATAATGGTATCTATACCTGAATTTTCCGCGAGATCAATGTACTCCATGTTCTCTACCTCTGCAATTGTCCTTTTGACGCCCATCTTCTTTGCAAGCAGGCAGGAGAGAATATTTGTTTCAGAGTTGCCGGTCACTGCCACAAAAGCATCCATTTTTGAAATGCCCTCCTGTTCAAGCAGGTCAGCTTTCCTGCAATCGCCGCAAATCACCAGTGTGTTATCAAGTATCTCTGACAGAGCCTCACATTTTTCAGGATTTGAATCGATTAGCTTCACTTCGCAATGTTTCTGCAGGTAAAGCGCTATATGCTTCCCTATCCTGCTTCCTCCGAGAATCATTATGTTCCTTGCTTCAAAAATCTTCTTGCCTGATGTCTTCATCATCTCGTTTATTCCTTCGCGTGTTGTAATTACGAAGACCAGATCACCCGGAAGAAATTGCTCGTTTCCTCTTGGTATGAGAGTCTTGTCATTTCGCTTTATCGCAACAGCCCTGTACTTGTCAGTTTTATTGGTTCTTGCTATATCAGCCAGACTTTTATTGATTATGGGCGCATTCTCATCAAGCCGCTGGACATACATCGAGAGCAATCCCTCAGAAAATTCCATAAATTCTGTTGAGCCTGTCTCATGAAGTAATCCCAGCACTTCCCTGGCAGCAATATGTTCGGGATAGATTAGTGAATCAATACCCAGCGTTTTGAAAAATTCCGGGGTCGATTGTTCCAGGTAATCAATGTTATCGATACGCGCAATAGTTTTCAGGGCTCCGAACCTCTTGGCAAGAATTGATGCAGTAATGTTTGTATCTTCAGAATGAGTGACAGCAATAAACAGATCAGTCTTTTTCTGAAGAATCTCCTGAAGGATCTTCACCGATGTGGCTGATCCGTGAAATGTAAGAACGTCAAGAGAAGATTTAATAGGATTTAACCGCTCATCATCAGGATCGATAAGGATGATATTATGGTTTTCATTCGACAGCAACTTGGCCAGATGAGTTCCAACTTCACCGGCACCCGCAATTACTATTCTCATAAAACTTATGACTGAAATAAAGAACAAAATAATAGATAAATAGCGTAATACTCAAGTTTTTTCGTAGAATAATTTATAAGTATCAATTACAGATTTATATGAAATGCACCCTGGTTTTTAACGAAATGTACCTTTTGAGCATTTATTTTATTGATATTCCATGGCACTGCCGGGGCTTCTGAACTTATTACCAGTGCATCCAGGGATTCTGTATATTGCATGTTATTTTCAATTAACGGCCTTTTACCAGTAAGTATCACAACATCGGGGGAGTTACTTTTAAGCATGGAATTGGTCAGCAGACTTGTCACCATGATCTTCTTTCCTGCAGCCTTGAGCTGAAATGTATTTTCCCGCAGTACATTTTCCCTGAGTTTAAGATTTAGCGCCGAGGAGTGCCTGGTTACCTCCTGTTGCATAATACATGTATCCGAATAGATATTCAGTATACTACCGGTCCTTATGCCGACAATCGACGAACCTATTGAATTATAGACAATTAACTCATTTGTTCTCCTGTATGAAACCTCCTTGATTGTTCCAGTCAGAACAAAAAGAAGAAGCGCGGCAAAGGGAAGGATGGCCGGGATCGATTTTCTGTTCAACATGTAACGCGTAAAAAGAAAAACAGATAATGTAAGAAGTATGCATTCTGTGCCGGTGATGCCAATATTTTCAATGGTTGAGAAGGGCAGGGAAGACACCGCCTCAGTAAGGCGTTCCGTAAGTCCGGCCGCCAGATCCAGTATCCTGACAATAATCACGGAAACAAAACGAACCGGGAATGTCAGCGGTACAAGTGCACCAAGTATTATCACCAGTGATGCAACAGGTACTATGACAATATTAGACAGGATAAACCATACAGGAAAACGGTTGAACAGCATGATGGTAAGCGGCAGTGTTCCGGTCTGGGCAATTATTGTGACTGCGGCTGACCGCCATACCAGGTCAGACAACCTGTGCCTGAACGTGATCTTCTGATAGAGTTCGCGGTAGAAGCAGATTATATATATCACGGCTGCATATGAGAGCTGGAATCCGGTATCGAATATTACGGAGGGTCTGATGAGTATCAGGACGAAAGCAGATGCAAGCACTGAGTTAATGCCGTTTACAGGCCTCCTCATGATCTTTCCTGCCTGCAGGAAAGAGTACATAAGCGAAGCACGGAGCACAGAAGAGGAGAGCCCCGTAATAAAGGCAAAGGTCCATAAGAGAAGTATCGTTATAATTACTCTTACTATGTTCAGCCTGCCCTTCAGGAAAAACAACATCCTGAAGACAAACATGCTCAGGATAAGTGCATGAAGACCCGAAACAGCCATTATATGCATTATTCCTGCTTTCATAAAATGCTGTTTCTGCTCCGGATCTAGCATGTTTTTCTGTCCAAGGGTTATAGCTGCAACAAGGGCCAGCCTCTCTTTTCTGATACCCCTCTCCCTGAACATCTCAATAATGCTTTCCCTTATCATTAAAGCCCTGTGCCTCAGGCTTATATCTTCACCAGCGGAGTGTCTGATAATGTCATTCTCATCAATAAATGCGAGGTATTTTATTCCACGTGTTTCCATGTAGTACCTATAATCAAATTCATAGGGATTGCCCCTGCTTGTTATTTCAACAGGGGTGCATCTGATTGTCATCCGGTCACCGGGGCGAAAGGAGGGAGGAACGGATCCTTTCCTGTAATAGAGCATCAGTGAACCATTCACAGGTACCTGACTCTTTTCAGCGATCCTTTTTTCAAGCTTCAGTATCAGCCTGTAGCTTTTATCTTTTTCTTCGGGAAAATCTGACAGAACGCCTGTAAATAGTGCCTCCTCGGGTTCAATTATTGATATTCTGCTTTTTTCTTTGGTATAGAGGAGAAGTCCGCAAATGAATAATGCAAAAGTCAAAGCGAAACCATAAAAATGATTTGTCAGTTGCCTGTTGTAAAAAAGGCTGACAGAGAAGAAAATAAAAATAACTATTCCCGAAAGAATAAAGAACTGATCTGCCGGAATGATATAAAGACCCGTTACTATTCCCATACATAACGGTATACAAATCCGAAGAAACGGAATTTCTTTATTAAGCACAGTCTGCAGCTTTTGAGACTGTATAAAGATAAGAAAAAGTTTGAAGTGACTAAAGTTTTAAGTACTTAAAGTGACTAAAGTTATTTTTAACTCTAAGTACTCCAAACTCTGGTCACTCTAGGCACTTTTAATCTTTTGTCCGGGAAGAATTGTTTTGTAATCGGCCTCGAATTTTCCTTTCGAGATGGCATTTAGCTTTCCCTTCAGAAGTCTCTTCCTCAGGGGGCTCACCTTATCGGTAAAGAGAATACCATCGAGGTGATCATATTCGTGCTGTATTACCCTTGCTTTATAACTATCATAAACCTCATCGTGGAATTCCCAGTTTTCATCATAATAGGTAATCCTGATATGAGATTCACGATCAACCTCTTCCCTTATATTAGGGATACTGAGGCAGCCCTCGTTCATGGGTTGGAATTCGCCGGTTTGTTCAACAATACGGGGATTTATAAAGGCCTTCTTAAAGTCAGCCATTAGTGGTTCGTCATTTGATGCAGCTGATCCGTCAATAACAAATATCCTTAACGATTTTCCGATCTGGGGAGCTGCAAGTCCTATCCCTTCGGAATTATACATTGTCTCAAAAAGGTCGGCTGCGATCAGCTTAACTTCAGGATCGTCTTTTTCAATATCTTCAGCAACCTTTCTTAAAACCGGATGTCCGTATACAACTATGGGATATGTCATTTTACTGTTTCTTTTTATTCAGCCACGATTGCAGAATCAGCGAAGCACTTACTTTGTCCAAAATCTTTTTATCCTGTCTCTTTTTTTTCTTCACTCCTCCGTCAATCATGGTCCTAAATGCAATCTTTGATGTAAATCTCTCATCTTCAAGATATACCGGTTTCCCCGGGAATCTCTTTTTCAACTTTCTTATAAAAGGTTCGATATACTTAACAGATTCACTTGGTGTATTGTTCATCTGAACGGCATAACCTACAACATATCCATCTACCTGTTCAGTTTTAGTATACTCATCAATAAAACTATTGAATTCCTGTGTATTAACTGTTGTCAGTGGCGAGGCAAACATCTGCAGAGGATCTGTAACTGCCAGACCCACACGTTTTTTGCCGTAGTCTATGCCTATAATTCGTCCCATTTAATTATGGCAGCAAAATTACAAAAAAAATATAAAATTCATTCAACCGCTGGTTCGGACTTAGTCGCGCCAGCGGAGATCGTATGATTGCAAGACTAAAAGAGGGTGTTAAGAAGGGTGAATTGTTTCCTCTTCCGGCTTGGCATACTCCATCGCTGCCAGTCTCTTGTAGGAGTTATACCTCCATTTTGAGTTTTCCTCAGCGGCTTTGAAGAGTACTTCAGCTTCACCGGGGAATGATTTGACAAGCGATGTGTAACGTACTTCCGAATGCAGAAAATCCTGGAATTTGTTCCAGTCAGGTTCCTTGGAATCGAGAGTGAATGGATTTTTACCTTCTTTTTCCAGCAATGGATTGTATCTGAAGAGGTGCCAGTAACCTGCCTCTACTGCTGTTTTCTCCTGGGCTTGTGTTTTTCCCATTCCTGCCCTTAAACCGTGGTTAATACATGGTGCATATGCTATTATAAGTGAAGGGCCAGGGTAAGCTTCAGCCTCTTTTATTGCCTTGAGATACTGTGAATTGCTGGCACCCATCGCCACCTGAGCAACATAAACATAGCCATAGGTCATGACCATTTGGCCGAGATCTTTTTTACGGATCTTTTTACCTGATGCTGCAAATTTTGCTACTGCACCTGTCGGTGTCGATTTGGAAGCCTGTCCTCCGGTATTTGAGTATACTTCCGTATCAAGTACGAGGATATTCACATCTTCCCCGCTAGCTACAACATGGTCGAGGCCGCCATAACCGATATCATAAGCCCAACCGTCGCCACCGAATATCCAGTGTGATTTTTTAACAAGATACTGTTTAAGGCTGAGTATCTCTTTAGCTACTTCCGATTTGTCTTTCTCACAGGCTTCAACAACCTTTGCTGATGCTGCCTTTGAAGCTTCAGCATTATTCATCCCTGCCAGCCACTCATCAAATGCAGCTTTGGTTTCGCTATTTACCGAATTACCTGCCTCCTTCATCCTGAGGGCAATTCTTTCCCTCAGTTTGTTGGAACCCAATGCCATGCCAAGACCATATTCGGCATTGTCTTCAAATAAGGAGTTTGCCCAGGCTACTCCTTGTCCATGTTTGTTTGCAGCATAGGGAGTGGAGGGCGCAGAACCGCCGTATATTGATGAGCATCCTGTAGCATTTGCCACTGTCATCCTGTCACCGAAAAGCTGTGTTATAGCTTTAATATATGATGTCTCACCACAACCTGCACAGGCACCTGAGAATTCAAACAGGGGTTGTGAAAACTGGCTGTTCTTTACATTCACGAATTTATCAACCACGGTATCCTTATAACCTACTTTTTCGTGCATATATGTCCAGCGTTCAGCTTCAGCGAGCTGTGTTTCAAACGGTTTCATTATCAGGGCTTTGTTCTTTGAAGGACAAACATCGGCACAGTTACTGCAGCCAGTGCAGTCGTAAACACTTAACTGTATCCTGAACCTGTATTGTTTAAGGACGCCAGGAATACCCTGTATTGTCTTTGTACCTTCAGGAGCATTGGCAGCCTCTTCCTCGGTAAGAAGGAAGGGACGTATTGCTGCATGAGGACAAACATAGGAGCACTGGTTACACTGGATACATTCATCCGGCTGCCATTCGGGAACGTTTACGGCTACACCACGTTTTTCATAAGCTGTTGTTCCAGCCGGGAAAGTTCCATCTTCTCTGCCTGCGAAAGCGCTTACAGGGAGATCATCCCCTTTGAGGTGATTTATTGGTTCAGCAACATCACGGATGAAATCAGGTATGTTGCGGGTATTTTTTTCTTTTTCAACTTTTATATCAGCCCATTCAGCCGGAATTTCAACCTTCTCAACCTTGCTGCCTTTATCAACGGCAGCAAAGTTCATTTTGACAACATCCTCACCTTTTCTTCCGTAGGTCTTTTGAATAGCCTTCTTCATTTCTTTTTCGGCCTGTTCGTAAGGAATGACATTTGCAAGCTTAAAGAAGGCGGCCTGCATTATGGTATTGGTTCTTGTCCCAAGGCCTATTTCTTCGGCAATTATTGTAGCATTAATGATATAAAAGTCAATGTTATTCACTGCCATGTATTTCTTCATATGGTCAGGGAGTCTGTTCCTGGTTTCTTCAGCATCCCATATGGAGTTAAGAAGGAATGTTCCGCCTTTTTTCAAACCTTTCAGCATGTCATATTTATCGAGATAGGAGGGAACATGGCATGCTACAAAATCAGGAGTATTAACAAGATAAGGCGAACGGATCGGGTTATCGCCGAAACGCAGATGCGAAGTTGTTATACCGCCCGATTTCTTTGAATCATAGGCAAAATATGCCTGGCAGTATTTATCAGTTGTGTCGCCGATGATCTTGATGGAGTTTTTGTTCGCACCCACTGTACCATCTGATCCCAGTCCGTAGAATTTAGCAGAATATGTTCCCTTAGGTGAGACATTAATTTCAGGGAGTAACGGTAATGAGGTAAAGGTAACATCATCAACGATACTAACAGTAAACTGGTTCTTAGGCTCATCAAGTCTCATGTTCTCAACTACAGAGAGCATATGTCCGGGAGTGGTGTCTTTTGAGCTCAGGCCATACCGGCCACCAATGATCAAAGGTCTTTCTGTCCTGTCATAGAACATTTCTTTAATATCCATATACAGAGGCTCTCCCAGCGAACCGGGCTCTTTTGTCCTGTCCAGCACGGATATCTTTTTTACTGATTTAGGTAATACATTGAAGAAATATTTTGGAGAGAAGGGGCGATACAGATGGACACATATCAAACCCACTTTTTCTCCTTTGTCGCTCAGATAATCAATAACCTCTTTTATAGTATCAGTTACTGAACCCATTGCAACTATTATATTTTCAGCATCGTCCGGACCATAATATGTAAATGGTTTGTATTCCCTGCCTGTCAGCTTTGATATCTCAGTCATGTATGAATTGACTATGTCAGGTATTGGTTCATAGAATTTATTGATTGATTCTTTTGCCTGGAAGAAAATATCAGGATTCTGTGCCGTGCCTCTTGTAACAGGATGTTCAGGGTTAAGGGCATTATCGCGGAATTTTCTCAGGGATTCCCAGTCTATAAGTTTTTTCATATCCTCCATTTGCATCACTTCTATTTTCTGGACTTCAGCTGAGGAGCGGAATCCATCGAAGAAATGAAGAAATGGGATCCTCGATTTTATTGCTGAGAGGTGGGCGACACCTGCGAGATCCATTATCTCCTGTACACTGCCGCTTGCCAGGAGGGCAAAGCCTGTCTGGCGGGTAGCATAAATATCGCCGTGATCACCAAAGATAGACAATGCATGCGCAGCCACAGTACGTGCACTGACATGGAAAACGCCCGGAAGAAGCTCAGCAGCAATTTTATACATATTCGGGATCATCAGCAGCAATCCCTGCGAGGCCGTAAAGGTTGAGCATAATGCTCCGGCCTGCAAAGCACCGTGAAGTGCACCAGATGCACCACCTTCCGATTGCATCTCTATAACTTTTACTGTTTCACCGAAGATATTTTTTAGTCCGTTGGCTGACCATTCATCAATAAATTCTGCCATTGTTGATGATGGTGTAATAGGATATATGGCAGCAACTTCGCTGAACATATATGCGACGTGAGATGCTGCCTGGTTGCCGTCACATGTAATAAATTTCTTTGTACTCATATTGATTATAAATAATTTGCATTTATTGTTAATTTTTTAACAGGATGTAAATTTACAAAAAATCAAGATCGGTTATCCGCCATTCATTGAAATCAGGAACTCTTCATTCGATTTGGCCTGCATGAGTCTGTCACGGAGAAATTCCATTGCTTCGATTGAGTTCATATCAGCAAGGTAATTTCTCAAAACCCATATCTTCTGCATTATATTCTTATTGAGAAGAAGATCCTCACGGCGGGTACTGGAGGCAGGAATGTCGATTGACGGGAATATTCTTCTGTTGGAGAGTTTACGGTCGAGCTGGAGCTCCATATTACCTGTTCCCTTGAATTCCTCAAAGATCACATCATCCATCTTTGATCCGGT
>CAZHRV010000132.1:0-14585 GCA_964535035.1 uncultured Rikenellaceae bacterium | reverse complement strand
ATAATCAGTTAATTCGGTGCTGATAAACACAGTGATACTGCTTGAAAGAATGAGTATCACAGGTGCAAAAACCATTATTGTCAGATAATCCGTGAATTTTCTGTGCCATTGTCTGGAAGAGGTTATCTGCCATATGTGGTTAAATGAACTTTCTATCTGCTCAAGTAACGAGACCACCGACCAGAACAGGATAATCATTCCAACTCCGGCGATATAGCCCCCTCTTGTTTCCTGTATGGTAAGTCTCGCTCTTGTAAGCAGGGGAGTAAGGATTTCACTGTATGACTGAAAATCTTTTGAATTGGTAATAAGAGAATCCAGGCTCTGATCAAGCCCGAAACCCTTAGCAATGGCAAATGCGATAGCAATAACAGGAATAATTGATAAAAGAGTATAAAATGTAAGGGCTGAAGCCCGTAATTGAACCTTGTCTTTCATTGAACCGCGGCCAGCTATAAAAAGGATCCGCAGCTGTTTGATTAAAAACGTCTTATTCTTTGATAATTCTGAGAGCGGAGTGTGCCATATTGCATCATTCAGCCTTTTTGCCTGGTTCAACGCCCATGATACTGGATTAGCCATGGTCTAAGTATACTTTTTTATTTTGTCAGATAGTTACCGGTTAGTTGCTGTTTCAAATATACAAAATACGAAAGGGTGTATAATAAAAAATATTAATATTTTCACTCTGTCTGATCTTTAATTGGATCCATTGATCTCTGATCCTTCCAGTATAAGGCCTCTTATGAGAAATAAGACAAATACGAATCCCGGGATTCAATAGTATTATGATCCGTATTCGCACTGCCTATTTATTTACAGATCAAGAGATTCAGGAATGACAATAGGAAGTATTCTTCTTCTTCTCCTGTGAATTTCACGATATGCGCAGAAAATACACACTTTATAAAAATGGAACAGCCACATTGGAGGATTTGCAGAATCGATCCGTATTTCCATTCTTTCTCTGAAGCGTATAAGGATCGCTACAAGTATCAGCCTGACCCTGATTAGACGCAGCTTATCATATATACGGAGCATTCTCACGGATGAAATAAAGGTTTTCTTATCAGTAACCCGGTCATATAACCGGCTGAGGTTTTCGAGGCTCTGTTTTGTCTTATGGAGATATTCCCCGTTTGACTCCAATCCCTCATGAATAAGACCATTATCAATATGCAAAATATTTATTCCTGCCTTATTAAGCTGGTAACTGAAAAGAGTATCCTCATGGCCATATTGTTTGAGCTCTTCATTAAAGCGTAATTTTGAAAAGATTGTCCGGTCAATCAGAAAATTAAATGAAGAAAAAGAGGCGTGGGGGTGTTTGTTCCTTAGAGAAGCTTTTCGTTGTTCTCTTTTAATTCCGTATTTCCATCTCAATATTTTATCAGGATCTCCGGGGGGACTTCCATGATACAGGATACCACCTGAGATAACCCGTGCAGATGACATCATATCTATCCAGTTTTTCAGGTAAGCTTCTGCAGTAGAGGGAAGCATGGTATCAGCATCAATAAACAGCAGAAAATCACCTTTAGCTTCTAGTGCCAGCCTGTTTCTTATTGAAGATCTTCCTATATTCTTCTTTGAACGGATAATCCTTACACCATTACCTTCAAGCGATTTGTATTTTGAATGAAATTCAGTGGAAGAACCATCATCACCAATAATTATTTCAAGAAATTCGGGAAACTTGCCAATACAGCCTTTCATACTGTGAGCCAAAGCCACAATATCATAATCGCAAACAGGAATAAGCAGGGAAATAGTCATTTTTACCCGGGAAATTAACCTTTCAAAAATACAATATATTTCTTTATGTTGAAAAATTATGAATTTGGCAGAAAAATTGTAATGACTATTTTTGTCATCATCTTTTACAGCTTTATATTCTTATGAGAAAGAGTATATTTATTTTCATCCTGTTTCTTCTGCCGGAATCAGGTCTCTGTCAGTTAAAAAATAATTACGAAATATCACTGACGGTATCAGGTCTCAGGGACTCCTCAGTTTATCTTACTTATCATTTTGGTGACAAGCAGTACATTAAGGACACTGTTAAGCTCGACAGTAAAGGTCACGGAGTATTTTCAGGGCAGGAAAACCTTCCGCAGGGAATTTACATGGTTGTCCTGCCCGGCAGGAACTACTTCGAATTTCTTGCTTCAGACGACCAGAATTTTTCCATTACATGTGACTATGACGATTATTTCAACACACTCAGGTTCACCGGATCGGATGAAAATTCAGCCTTCATAGAATACCAGAAAAAGTGGTCATCGCTTCAACGGCAGGCTCAGGCATTATCCGGAAGGATACAAAATAATAAACAAAACAGTGATTCGCTTAAGATCATTTCGGAAAAGCAGAAGCAACTGGAAGAATTAATGAAATCATATCTGAGAATCACTGCAGAAAAGAATAAGGGAAATTTGCTCTCAGTATTTGTAATATCAATGTTACCCGTCGAGATACCCGAATTTACTGTACCGAAAGGCACTCATAATCCTGATTCTGTGAGGTGGGTATTGAGGTATAACTACAATAAGGATCATTTTTTTGATAACCTGGACCTTACGGATGAAAGGCTGCTGAGAACACCTTTGTTATATGCCAGGCTTGATGCATTTTTCCGGAACGTTGTGATCCAGTATCCTGACTCAATTAATAAAGCCATTGACAGGGTAATAGCAAAATGTCAGGACAATTCTAAAGTTTTCCAGTTTGTAGCCGTTTATCTCTTCAACCATTTCCGTGAGAGTGAAATAATGGGTCATGATGCAGTTATTGTTAAGCTGGCTGATGATATTTATCTCTCAGGAAAAGCTGACTGGATAACCCACGAGTTCAGAGATGACCTGGCCAAACAGGTGGAACTTATTAGGAATAACCTGATTGGAATGAAGGCCAGGAACCTTGTAATGGATTCATATAAGGGGGTATTTGTTTCCCTTTATGATATTGAAAAAGACTTTACCATTCTCTATTTCTGGGAACCAAACTGCGGATTCTGTAAGGAAGTAACACCCAAGCTCAAGACATTTTATGAGAAAGCAAAAGATGAAGGCATTGAAGTATTTGCCGTATGTACTATAGATGACAAACCGCTGTGGTTAAAATATATTGAAGAACACGGATTAACATGGATCAATGGCTGGGATCCTGAAAGGCTCACTCATTTTGATTTTTATTATAATGTCCAGGCCACACCTTTGATTTACATCCTGGACAGGGATAAGACTATAATAGCAAAGAAGATTTCAGTGGAAGACATTCCCTCCTTTATTGACAATTACCGGAAATATAACATGTAATCATCTTTGAAGATGCCGCACAAGGTCGTATACTGAGTCAAAATGCTCAGTTGTTTCTTTTGTAACCATCACCCATTTCTTGTTATCCCGGTTCGGCGTTTTTAAAGTAATGTCGGTTCCTATATCAGAAACATGGTATCCTGCCCTTAAAACAGCTCTTTCTGTCCATTTCCGGATCATACCTTCTCCTGAGATACAAATATTTCCTCGGGGTTCTTTTCTGAAAGTAAAACTGCCGTCTGCTGAATTGAATCCAACTATGGCAGATTCAAAAAGATGATCAAATGAACCGCCAAGCATCAGGTCCTCCGGGGCACCTTCCAGCAGCCCCGAATCCAGCATCAGCCATATCTTATCGGCCTGATTTACAGCAATATTAAAATCATGAGTGGAAAAGATTATGGTTTTTCCTTCCCTGGTGAGTTCAAGCATCAGGTTGAGGACCTCAAACTTGCTTGAAATATCAAGAAATGCCGTTGGTTCGTCCATTATCATAATATCAGTATCCTGGGCAAGCACGCGTGCAATCATTGCTTTCTGCCGCTCTCCGTCGGAGAGTTCCGAAATATTCCTCTTCCGGAAAGTAGTGAGTCCTGTTTTGTCCAATGAATTCTCTATTGCCATCTGACTTGCCCTGTCTATTTTCCCCAGCCAGTTGGTATGCGGAAATCGGCCAAGTGCAACAAGGTCAAAAACCGTCATATTACCTGCTCTGACGATTTCAGTTGAAATATATCCTATTTTGCGGGCCAGATCCATTCGGTTATATTCGGAAATGTTTTTGTTATGCAGAAATATCCTGCCTCCCAGGGATTCCTGCAGCCCTGTTAATGTACGAAGCAGAGTACTTTTCCCAATACCGTTTCTGCCGAGAACTACAATAAGCTCACCACTATCTGAAGAGGCTGTGAGAGGAGGTATAAGCTCCTTCGTATGTTTCCCTGAAGCATAACCGATTTGTAATGACTCAAGGATAATGATTTTATTGCTTTCCATATCCATCAGAATATGCCGGTTTCTCTCCTTCTGCGAAGTATTACCCATATCACAACCGGGATTCCAATCAATGATGTAACAGAGTTCACCGGAAGTATATTTTCAGTACCAGGAAGCTGTGAGATAATGTCGCTGATGAGCATTATAATTCCACCAGCCAGGATTGTCCCCGGGACCAGGATTTTGTGATCAGAACTCCTGAACAGGTTCCTTGCAATATGAGGAACCGCAATCCCGATAAATCCTATCGGGCCGCAGAAAGCAGTAACGCTTCCTGCCATTATGCTCGTGCAGGCAAAAATCAGCAATCGTGATAATCTTATATTCAGCCCGATACTGCCTGCGTAATTCTCACCAAGCAGCAAGGCATTCAGCATTTTAACAGATGCTAAACTTAATATTGCACCTACTGATACAGTGATCGAAAGTACCTTCAACTGTCCGCCTGAGAGGTTCCCGAGGCTCCCCATGGTCCAGATAACATATGTTTTCAGCATAGTTTCACTGCTGAAATATTGCATTATACTGACAACTGCCGAGATACCACTTGCCAGCATTATCCCGATTATCAGGATTGTCATAATTTCCTTTATTCGGGATGAGATAAACATGATCAGTATCATTACTGCTCCTGCACCTGCCCAGGCTGATATTACAAGGATCCAGTTTCCAAGATTTTGAAGGTTCCCGGGAACAAACCTTGCGGAAAAGCCCAGTATTACAAGTGCAACGCCAAGGCTTGCCCCGGAACTTACTCCCAGGACATAGGGCCCTGCCATAGGATTCCTGAAAATTGTCTGCATCTGCAATCCGCTTAATGACAAAGCAATACCTACTATAAGTGAAGTAATAGCTTTTGGCAGCCTGAATCGCAGGATTATGGTTTCAATATTTGGATTTGCATTACCGGTAAAAACCCTGAGTATCTCTTCAGGTTTGATAGAAACCGATCCGAGGAGAATATCAAGAATGAATGCAATTATCAGTATAACAGCCAGCTGGAAAAAGACCGGAGTCATCTTGCCTCCCGGTTCCGATATTCCTAAAGCTTTAATTTTTTTATCCGTATTCACCGGTATCTTTGTTATTCTATTTTCCGGTAATAAAATAGTTCCCGGTCCTTAAATAATTCGGGATGCAATATCGTAGCAATATCCTTCAGAATCAGGTTAGGGTAAAGAGCACCGCTTTCCCAATAGTCATTGCCTCCTTCCGGGGAAATTCTCTTATTGTTATTGTACAAATTTCCGTTAATAAAACATGGCAAATTCTTAAGCCGCTGATCAATTGAAGAGATATCATTTTTTGATCCGGCAGCGCCTGTATTAAGCCAGTAATCAGCCTCAAGAGATCGCAGAAAGACATCCTCCAGCCCATATGGCATTGAAACTGATGATTCGGTATCATGCCAAAGATAGGTTCCTCCTGCATCCTGAATTAGTCTGCTTATATAGGAATTGCCCGGAGAAATATACCAGGCATCCCGGAAAGGAAGTCCTAGAAGGACATCTGGTCTTTCCCCGGCGTTAAGCCTCACATATTCCTTTATCTGATCATATGATGTAACAACTGATGTAAAGATTGAATCGGCCATTTTCTCTTTGCAGAACAATGCACCAAATAATTTTATCCATTCAGCTTTTCCCAGAGGATCTTCCTCGAGATAATCAGCATTAAACAGGGCCGGTGTGCCCAGTTCCCTTATTTTGCCAACATAACCGACTGATTCACTGCCTATTCCATACAACATAATCAGATCCGGAGAGATACTTATTATCAATTCGTTATTCAATCCCGATTCATAACCTATATCGCTTATCAGCCCCGCCTTTATCAAAGCTGCAATTTTTTCATCAAAGATATAACCTGTTCCCGATACTCCGGCAATAGTATTCCGCTCATCGAGAGCAGCCACCATTGCCACATGTGTTGTTGACAAGCAAATGATTTTTTGTACCGGAACATAAATAACTTCTGATGTATCTACTTTCAGAGGAGCTTCATTGTCTTTGTTTATCAGGTAGTATACATGTTTTATACCCGCAGCTCCCTGCCACGGATTATTTATTGTCAGTATAGTACAGCTATCGGTCTTGTTAAGAGAAAATCTTTCTGCAATGGTGACGATTCCCTCACTTTTCGGTTCTATGGATTCAGTGCTGTTATTCTTCCTTCCGGTACATGAGATTATCAAAGTTGCTGTAAAACAAAATGCTACCCATACAAGTGATTGATGTCGAAGAACTGTTTTCATTAATAGGCTGCATCTCATAAGAAGGAAGTTTCCTGAATATATGTTCACCTGTTCCGATCCACATCGCCTATTCTTTCCATTAACTCTGGAGAGTACCGCAGGAATTCCTTACAATAAGCTCCGGGGTCAAATTAACCTGACGTTTGAATTTGCTTTTTCCTGAATTTTTTACCTCCGACCATATCATATTTGCAACTTTAATTGCCATTCCCGGCAGAGGTTTCCTCAGGCATGTTATTGGAGAAAGCATCAAATCAAAGCCTGTTCCTTCTTCCATTGAAATTATAGCAATATCCTGGGGAACACGTAATTTTCTTTTTCTTAAAAAAGACATTAATGGATATACAAAAGAGGCATGAAGAGTAATAATAATATCAGCACGAAAGGGAGGCCGCAGCAGTTTTTCTAAATCAGAAAAGTCGATATCATCTCTTGTCACCCTGGAATCAATGTTAAGAATTACGTGCTTATCAATACTTTCGATCTGATCGAGTGCATTTTCGATTTCATTCAGAGTATTTGTATCCGCTTTGAATGATTTACGGTCAGTTGTAATGATTATATTTTTATAACCCAGTTTTGCTATATGTTCTGCAATAAATCTGGCGCCGGAGGATGAATCAGTAGTAACTGTACTCAGCCGCAGAGTTTTCACTGATTTCTCGAGCAATATAAAAGGATATTCTGCTGAACGTAGTGTTCGGATCGTAGAATCATCTGCAGCTTCACCTACAAGTACCAGTCCGCTGAAAAACTTTCTGAAAGCATTGGCTAATCTGTCATATCTCTGATCATCCGGATCTTTTGTAATTATTGAAAATCCCAGGCCAATACTGGCAAAAGCCTTTTGAAGATAGGGTGTTATTCCTGTAATAAAGGGGTCACTCATTGATGGGACTATCATCCCTATTACACCGGGTTTCTCTTCAACCGGCAAGGCTGCCCCTTTTTCATCGGGCGGATTAAAAAATCCCATTTGTCTGGCCATAGCAAGAACCTTTTCCTGGGTATCCTTTCTTATGCCATGCTGGTCAGCTTTATTATTAAGAACAAGTGATACAAGAGTGCCGGAGACTCCAAGTTTAGCTGCCAGATCTTTGTTTTTGAATTTCTTCCCCATATGACCGAATAATGATCAAATAAAAATAGACTATTTTCCTAAAGTAGTCTTTAGTTTTAATGTTTTTTAACTAAAATTTAACTGGATCAGTATTAACAAAATCGGTATTATAGCTATTGAGCTGGCTCAAAACCAGAGTAAAAGTTGGTTTGCATAAATTAAATTGAAATATTAAATTTTCCGGAAAGTTCATCTTTTAGGCGGTGATATACCTCTCTGTTTTGCAGCCTGTTCAAGCCGCTGCTGCCATTTTGATTTCTTAGCTGGTTTCTTCCTGTTTTCTGCGAGGGTTATCAGTAATTTATCCTTATTAATAAAACGTTTGGATATCATGTTTTGCAGATACGTTAATATATTAGCCAGGAAATAGTAATATGTCAGTCCGGCCGGAAAGCCATTCAGGATAAGCATGAACATTACCGGCATCATATATGTCATAGCCTTCATTCCAGGCTGATCCTGGCCCGGAGATGAGCCGGTCATCTTCATAGTCAGCAATGATGAAGCTGTCATAAGAAGTGTAAAAAGACTTACGTGGCTGCCGTATATTGGTATATTAAATGGAAGATTCAAAATTGAATCATATGTAGATAAATCAGTTGCCCATAAAAATGATTCCTGTCTCAGTTCAATCGATACAGGAAAGAACCTGAACATGGCGAAAAGGATCGGAAACTGCAGCAACATAGGGAGACATCCTCCCATTGGATTTACACCAGCTTTTTTATAGAGCTCCATCGTTGCCTGTTGTTTCTTCATCGAATCTTCCTTTTTCGGGAATTTCTTCCCAAGCTCCTCAACCATCGGTTTTAAAATCTGCATTTTTGCCTGCGACTGGTATGATTTGAAGGTTAGAGGGAAAAGCACAATCTTAATTAAGAGAGTAAGTATGAGGATTATAAGGCCATAGCTTCTTATATATTTTTCAAGCCAGTTAAAAACAGGAATAATGACAAAGCGACTGATCCATCCAATTATATTCTTACCAAGAAAGACAATTTTTTCAAGCTCCAGTCCCTCTTTTCTAAGTGTCGAGATATGGTTGGGCCCAAAATATAATCTCATTCCTAATGTTGTTTCCGGTCCCGGATTAAATGGCACTCCTACTTCAGCAGTAAAATAACGGGTATATTTATCCGATGTAAGTGTCCTGGTGGAAGTAACCATACCATTCAGGAAAAAATCATCGGTGATGAGAACTGATGAAAAAAACTGATCCTGGAAAGCAACCCAGCTGAGTTTGGTTGTTATATCCGCCGTTTCAAGCTCCTTCTGCTGCCGGAGCCTTAAACCGGTGACTTCATCCTGGAAGTATTTATATTTAATTGTCGTATAATTCTCCTCATTCTGTCGTCCCCTCTCCTGCTGAGGAATATACATGCGCCAGTCGAGAGTAATACTATTCTGATTGGCAGGTAAAATGTCATTCAGGTTTTTAAAGGTTACATCAAAGCCGACACTGTATTTATCAGGAGCCAGGGTATACTTGTATTCTATGTATCTGTCGTCGCCAGCCGGAAGTCTCATAACAACACTCTGAGGCTCAGACTCGACAACAAAATGTTTCTTTTCAACTTCAGGGGTGAAGAATAGATCATTAGTGATCACCGCTTTATTATCTGCTGTAAAGAAATTGAAACCAAAATTTGTTGAATCACCCGAAAAAAGTATCAATGGAAGTGAGTCATGTGTAATATATTCTTTCAGTCGTGTAGAATAAACACGTCCACCCCTGGGAGATATCTTTAATTCAATCTTGTTATTTTCGAGGATTATGAACTCTTCACTGCCTTGTGCTGCTTCTGAAAAAGCGCCATACTGGCTTGCATCCGGAGAAGCCTTGGCAGAGGTGACTGGAGATTCTTCAAGGAATTCTTCAACCTGTTTTGTCTCTTCTGCAGGCTCATCAGGTGTTATTCCAAGCTTAATATTGAGATCACTGATCTTTTCAAGAACTTCCGGGTTATTGGGTTTATACCTTAGGGCATTGACATATTCTGTTCTTGCCCGTTCAAGGTTTCCTTTAGCTGCTTCGGCTTCTGCTACTGCCACTGCTTTCTCAAAAAACCTGGTATGCCTGCTGTTATTAATAACGCTTGTGACTATGAAGATCGCTATAATCAGAATTATACCTATGATTGTGTTCTTGTCCATTCTTTCTTAAAAATTTAATTACCCCACAATTCCATCAGTTAACCTGTTCATCAATACAGGCTTTTATAAATTGAACAAATAGCGGATGCGGATTTATTACTGTACTGCTGTATTCCGGGTGAAACTGAATCCCGACAAACCATTTGTGCCCGGTAAGTTCGATTATCTCAACCAGTCCTGATTCCGGATTAATTCCAACAGGTATCATTCCTTTGTTTTTAAACTGTTCAAGATAGCTGTCATTGAATTCATACCTGTGACGATGTCTTTCAACGATTTCTGTCTTGCCATATGCCTCAAATGTTTTAGAATTTTTACTGATAATACATTTATAACCGCCAAGTCTCATTGTTCCGCCTTTATAGATTACGCTTTTCTGTTCTTCCATCAGGTCGATTACCGGGTATTTTGTTTCGATATCTATTTCTGTTGAATTTGCTCCTTCGAGGTTAAGTACATTCCTTGCAAATTCAATTACGGCACACTGCATCCCAAGGCAAATACCTAAAAAGGGTATATTGTTTTCCCTGGCATATCTGGCTGCAGCTATTTTCCCTTCAATTCCCCTGGATCCAAATCCCGGAGCAACAAGAATACCATTGAGACCTTTGAGTCGGTCCGTAACATTCTTTTCACTGATATCTTCCGATTGAATAAAATCGACATTGATCTCACATTCATTTGTAGATCCGCTGTGTATAAGAGCCTCGGAAATTGATTTATAAGCGTCAGCCAGCTCTACATATTTTCCAACCAGGCCGATTTTTACTGAGTGTTTTGGATTATTAAGCCTGTCAAGGAACTGTCTCCATTCTGTCAGCGGAGGTTCCTTTTCTATTGGCAGACCAAGTTTACGCAATACTGTCTGGTCAAGTTTTTCCTCGAGCATTTTTAATGGCACCTCGTATATCGTTGAGACATCTACTGACTCCACGACGGCATTTTCCTCCACGTTACAAAAAAGTGCGACTTTTCTTTTTAAATCAATATTAAGACTTCTGTCAGTTCTCAGGACAAGGATATCGGGCTGGATTCCTTCTTCCAGAAGAAGCTTTACAGAATGTTGTGTTGGTTTTGTTTTTGACTCACCTGTTGTGGAGAGGAACGGCACCAGTGTCAGATGAATGACAATACAGTTTTGTGCCCCAAGTTCCCACTTCATCTGGCGAACTGATTCAATGTAAGGCAGGGATTCGATGTCACCTACAGTTCCGCCAATTTCAGTCAGCACGATCTCAAATTTATCTCCTGAGCTCACAAGTTTTATCCGGCGCTTGATTTCATCTGTTATATGAGGTATTATCTGGACGGTTTTCCCCAGGTAATCACCTCTTCTCTCCTTATCGATCACCGTCCGGTATACACTGCCGGTTGTTACATTATTAGTTTTGCTTGTCGGGACATTCAGAAATCTCTCATAATGACCCAGGTCGAGATCTGTTTCTGCTCCGTCGAGAGTAACATAGCATTCGCCATGTTCATAGGGATTGAGTGTTCCGGGATCAACATTTATATAAGGGTCCAGTTTTTGGATTGTCACCGAATGACCGCGAGCCTGCAGCAGTAAGGCGAGAGATGCAGAAATAGTACCTTTTCCGAGTGAAGAGGTAACGCCGCCAGTAATAAATATGTATTTAACCTTTTTCAAAACAACAAAATTAACTAATGATCATTTGAGTTTATACATATCACTCATCAAGGCCTGACTGATCAATCATCTTGACCTTCTCCTCCAGTGTTTTGATCATTTTCCTGGCATGGTCTATTTTTTCTTCCACCTCACGTATCATTGTTTCAGCATTGGGTGATTTAGCGAAGAAGCCTATATTGTTCTCCCACAGCACAATATCGCCTTCAAACTGTTTTATCTTTGTAACAAATCTCTCCCTTTCATTTCTTAACTTTCTTGAAGCTTTGGGATTAGCACGAAGGTTGTCAAGTTTATTCTTATATTTCAGAATGCTCTTATCCTCATCACCTATTTTCAGCTTGTCAAATTCTTTATTCAGGGCATTTCTGTAACGGTTTGTGATTTCGTCTTTCATATTGAAAGGCACAAATCCTATCTCAGTCCATTTTTTCTGTATCTCTTTCAGCCGTTCGAATGCTTCCTGGACATCAGTTCCTGCCTCAAATTTCTCAAGTTTTTCAATAAGAGCATGTTTTTCTTTAAGATTATCTTCATAAGAAGTATCGAGCTCGGCGAAGTGTTCGGCCTTCTTGTTGAAGAAATGATCGCATGCTTTCCGGAAGCGTTTCCAACATTTTTCTGATTGTTTCCGAGGTACCGGGCCTATCTCTTTCCATTCTTTCTGTAATCTTATTAGTGCATCTGATGTAGTTTTCCAGTCTGTATTATCCTGGAGTGTTTCGGCCTGAATACACAATTCAATCTTCATCTGGAGATTGTTTTGTTGCTGCTCCTTATTATCGGCATAAAATCTTCTTTTCTTTTCAAAAAAAGTGTCGCAGGCATCGCGAAATCTCTGATATACCTTATTGTTCTGCTTTTTAGGAGCAAATCCTATTGTTCTCCACATTTTCTGTAAAGCGACAATATTTTCTGCTTTTTCATCAAATTCCTTGAAATTGTTTATTTCAAGAGCATTAATGGCTTCTACCTCCTCGGAAATGGCAATCTTGGCTTCCAGGTTTTTGCGTTGTTCTTCTTTCTGCTTTTCAAAATACTCGTGATGCCTTTTATTTATCTGTGATGTGGCTTCCTTAAATCTCTCCCATATTTCATTTTTCGATTCCTGGGGCACCGGTCCTATTTCACGCCACTGATTATGATATTCCTGTAACAATTTAAAAGCATTAACCGGGTTTGGCTCAAGGAAGAGTTCCTCTGCTTTTTCGCACAACAGTATCTTTGCCTTAAAGTTTTTTTTAAGATCAAGATCACGCAGTTCCTTGTTGATCTTTATATAATCGTAGAAAATTTCAACATTATGGTGGTAGTTTTCCCAAAGGTCTTTCAGGGAGCTTTGTGGAACAATACCTATTGAATGCCACTCATTCTGTAGAGATCTGAATTCCTGAAATGTCTTATTGATTGATTCCTCACGATTGACAAGTTCCTTTATCCTGTCAATTATATCATATTTTTTCTTGAGGTTTTCAAATTTCTCTGCCTCCTGAACCCGGTTGAAATCTGTTTTTCTTTCCTTGTATTTCTCAAGGAGGTGTTTCACTTTTACTTCCTGCGGATCGACCCATGCACGATACTCCTCAATTTCCCCCCCCTCTTCCAGAAATTTTTTCTTTCTCTCGTCAGCCTCAATCTTTAGATCTTTATAGAAAAGAGCCTTTATCCTGTCTATATCGCCTCTTATCTCAGCAGGCGGCCTGTTTTCAATCAGAAGTGCCAATGTTTCCACCAGCTCATTTTTCGAAAACCCCGAATAATCAACAGGTGGGAGAGCCGTATCATCAGCATCTTCTGCGGTATCCTCCTTTACCTTTTCCTCTTTCGACTCAGCTTCATGAACTTCTTTAGCTCTGCTTTTTCTTTTTTTAATGACACCCTTTTCTTCCTTTTCTTCCTTTTCTTCTTCTTCTTCCTTTTCTTCTTCTTTTTCTTCTGTGGCTTCTGTTTCTTCTGTTTCTTCTTTTTCTCCTTCGGTCACTGAATCCTCTTCCTGTTCTCCTTTAGTTTCTGCATCTGGTTCTTTTTTTACTTTATCCTCTCCGGTGTCATTTTCGTTTGCTTTTTCAGCTTGTGTGGTTTCCTCAGTTCCGGCAGCAGTCTCATTTGCCCCGGATTGTTCTTCATGAACAGAGTCATCCGGATTTTTCTTGATCATAGTCAATCCTTTCTTGTTTCAGCCTAAGTCATGGCAATCCATGAATTTTTCAGAGTACGAAAATATTGAAATAATAATTAAACACAAAGCTTTAGCCAAATTAATAATGATCGGATTATTTTGCCAAAATCAACCAGATTCGTGATATATTTGAATTTGCTCTTACAGAACCAACATTCATATACAATGAGTACTACTGAAGTAATATTAATAGTCCTTGCTTTTATGGCGCTCGGATTCAGCGTTTACAAAAGGTTCAAAGGAAAAGATCAGGGACCTGATGGTCCGCAGTCTGGTCAGAAGTCAGGATCATCATTTTCATCACATTCAAAAGATGATGATTATGAACCATATTCAAAAAGTAACAGGCAGGATTGATTATCTTCTTTTGTTTCTGGATATCAGGTACCTGAACGGATTAATGATCTTTTGGATTAATCTTAAATCTTCAGTTACTATTTCCGCAGTCCCCTGCATATTCTGCGTAAAATCAAGTTCTCGTCCATACAGGGTTGTTAGTCCGTTCGGAAGGCTTACTTCAATTATATAAGCATCACTGGCGGGCACAAGAGATTTCGAACTAACGATACCCCTTATCATACCGTATTCCAGATATGGGAATCCGCTCAGCTTTATATTTACAAGCTGGTCAATCTCCACTTTTCCAGATCTTTGCATTTTCAGGTTTATTCTGCCAACAAAATCACCAGTCTCTTCAGGTACAACAGACAATACAGGTTGATCAACAGTAACAGACTGATTTTCACTCCAGTATTTAGTAAAGGCCACTTTACCCATAACTGGAGAAATAAGAAGATAATTGTTTTGCCATATCTTCATTTGTGCTTTAAGGTTCAGTAATGCTTCCTCCAGGGAAGAAATAAGTTTCTCTTTCTCTGTCTGTCTGTTTATCCTGTAATCCTGAAGCAGCTGCCTTT
>CAZHRV010000131.1:0-7340 GCA_964535035.1 uncultured Rikenellaceae bacterium | reverse complement strand
TGTTGATTGGATAAATAAAAATGCTCCCAGCGACGGAAATGAAGAAAAATATGATCATGTTACTGCTATTCTTGAACAAATGTCAAGAGAACCCAGGCCTTTACCTCAACTACATATTACAAAAAAACCTTTTGATCAACTAACTATTGATGATTTTGTTGTAGAAGATTATAATCCTCATCCTCCAATCAGAAGGAGTATGGCTGTTTAACTAACAACCTTAAAATAATATTTCTGTCAGAAAAAGGGCAAAGGAAATAACAAATTGTAAGTTTAATGCATTTGTTGAAATAGGTTTGGTTTTAATTGGTCATTACGTTAATTGGTGTATTCCTTGTGTTTGATGGAAAATATAATAATCAGGATGTACCAACTTTTTATAAACAATGAATAATATGGAGGAGTTAGTATTTGCTTTTCCAACAGACGAGTTTTGGAAATTAATAACCTATAAAAAAAAAGGTTTAATAAAGGAAAATAGTGAAGTATTAAAAAGGATTGTCCAAAATGGTCTGTTTCTTAGAAGAAGTGAATTAGAAGAAGACCCTTCCTTTAAACAAATTATTCCGTATGCAATTATCTCTAATAAAGAACCGGAGCAAAGCGGAGTTCGGCAAAGCCAATCATTTTATTTATTTAAGAGGACATCTAAGCAGACAGAAAAAAGATTACACAATAAATTTTCTTTAGGAGTAGGAGGTCATATGAACCCTAACGATTCTATGGAATCGAAAGAACAATACTTAATTGATGAATTAAAAAGAGAATTATATGAAGAAGTCAAATTATTAAATGGATGTTTGATAGAGGATATTGAATTTGTTGGCTTTATAAATGATGATACAATTTCGGTTGGCAGGGTTCATATAGGACTTTTGTATAACATCCATGTATCAAATAAAGAGGTATATATTAATGAAACGGATAAAATGACGGCAGATTGGATAGATAAAGCCAATTTAGCTAAATTTTATGAAGGAATGGAAACATGGACTAAAATAACATTTGATTTCTATATTAAATGAAAGAATACACGAACATAAAAGCAGATGATTTTTGTTGTACTGGTGCCGTTTCAGAAACAATTCTAATCAGAAATAATTATACAAATTATAGCCAATATACCATAATTGTTCCCGGTGCAAATATCATAACCCCAAATTATGGACTAAAAAACAATAATGATTACTTAATTCTACGTAATGACTCAATTTTGGAAAAAGGGGACTATGCTATTAATAAGAATGAAGGTAATAATTACCATAAATGGTTTATAGATTTTAATGTCACTTATAATATTGATCCTTCATTAACTTTTGATAACACCTCAGGCTATTATTTAACACTTGCTTCAAATGATACTCTTATCCTTAACTAAAAGGATATGGAGGATGGTGTAAGTTTTTATTATACAAGATTTTAAAAATAAAAACGCTCCGCTAACACGGACAATACTAAAATTAATATGCTTGATGCAATTATGTTATTCCCCAAGCACCAAAATTCCACATTATCAATTTCTCCGGGGACTTGGGATATACAAACAATATAGCTTAATTTTTTCAGTATAGTATCAGTAGCACTATCAATAACAAAGCGCATTCAGTTATATATTATCTGTTTGCGCTTATTTTTTTATAGGGCCGGCTGACAAAGAATGTTGCAACCGGATAAAATGATAAAGAGTTAGTATTTATTTAACTCTCTGGCTATTTAGTCGTGATTCCGGCGCGACTCGAACGCGCGACCCACAGCTTAGAAGGCTGTTGCTCTATCCAACTGAGCTACGGAACCATTTTTTATTTCAATGTACTCTGAACTCATCTCAAGCACAAGGAGTTACTCTATCCAATCCCGAAAAACAGAAATCTTTGATTTCTTTGTTTTTCGAGGATCCTCGATTTGATTACGAAGTCAAAATGACTTCGTTCAAATCGGGACTGAGCTACGGAACCATTTTTTATTTCAATGTACTCTGAACTCATCTCAAGCACAAGGAGTTACTCTATCCAATCCCGAAAAACAGAAATCTTTGATTTCTTTGTTTTTCGAGGATCCTCGATTTGATTACGAAATCAAAATGACTTCGTTCAAATCGGGACTGAGCTACGGAACCAAAATACCGGTGCAAAATTACATTTTTTTTTAAGAACAAGACACTACTTAATATATCTATAAGGATTTCATATAATTAACGAGTCCCTTACTTTCAATTATCTGCTTCAGCTTCCCTGATAATGGTTCAAAATTGAACTTATTGGATCCTATCAATATCTCACCGCTGTCGAATTTTATGTCAACCTTATCTCCAGGCTTATACGATTCAACTGCATCTTTATGAACTATCAGAGTAAGCCCCTGATTTATCGAGGAGCGATAGAAGATCCTGCTGACTGATTTGACAATAACAGCTTTTATTCCTGCATATACCAGCCCTACTGAAGGGTGTTCCCTTGAGCTTCCGCAGCCAAAGTTATCTCCGGCAATTATGATATCGCCTTTTTTCACTTTAGTGGTGAACGAGGGATCAAAGTCAGAGAAAAGCAATGGCAAAATAGCTGCAGGATTAGTGCTTGACACATTATATGTATGCTTTCCTGCAAACATCTGATCGGTATTCAGGTTATCAACATCGGCATAGTTCCATATATTTCCGGCTTTTCTGTTTTTACCCGCCTTTATCTCAAAAGTTCTGCTCTGAGCCTGTTTATTCGGATACTTCTCATTTCCCGGCTTAATACGCGGATCAGTTATGACCCCCGTAATAGCTGATACAGCAACAGTCGCAGGTGAGGCCAGGTAAATCGATGCTTCTTTATTACCCATTCTTCCCGGAAAATTACGGTTGGCAGTTGAAATAACTGAATGTCCTGATGCCGGGATACCCTGTCCGGTTCCAAGACATGGACCGCAGGAGGGAGTAAGTACATTGGCGCCTGATTCTATAAGATCAGTAATTATCCCCTCTTCAATTGCCTCAAGGTAGATCCTCCGGGAGGCAGGTATCACATTAAGCTGAAAGCCATCATTGATTTTCTTGCCTTTCAGTATCCTGGCAGCTATACGCAGGTCCTCAATCCTTCCATTGGTACAGGTGCCTATTAATCCTTCCTGGACAGGTGTACCTGTAACCTCATGAACAGATTTTATGTTATCCACATTGTGCGGAGCTGCCACTACAGGGAAAATATCATTTAACCGTATACTGATCTGTCTGAAATATTCCGCCCCGGTATCGGCCCGAACACCCTTCATTTTCATACCCAGGAAATCCATCAGGACCTGATCGGGAGGAAATACTGCATTCTTGGCTCCCATTTCGGAAGCCAGGTTTGCCATTGTCATCCGGTCAGATATATTGAGGCTTTTAACACCATCTCCATGGTATTCAACTGACATATAATTTGCTCCGTCTGATCCGATCATTCCTATTATCCACAGAGCCAAATCTTTAGCCGACACTCTCGCCCTTAATTTACCGGTAAGATTTATCCTGATCGATTCAGGCACCCTGAACCAGGTCTCCCCTCTTTTCCATATCCCTGCAGCTTCTGTGCGGTCTATTCCGGCAGCAAAGGCATTAAAAGCACCTGCTGTAGAGGTATGACTGTCGCTGCCGACTATTATCATGCCAGGCCTGGCATGATACGACATAATCTGGTGGCATATACCCATACCTGCATCGTAAAATTTACCAATACCCTGATCATTCACAATATCCCTGATATCCTGATACTGTGCTGCCAGTTTTGCATTTGTGGGAGGGGCATTGTGATCAAGTACAACAAGCATCTGGCGGGGATTTGCAACCTTTTGCCCGCCCATATTCCTGAAAGTCTTGTAAATGCTTGATGTGTTATCATGAGTAAGGATAATATCAGGACGTGCAAAGACTATCGACCCGGCCGGGGCTTTAAATATCTTTTCAGCAAATGTTGATGATCTCATGTTATTGGTTACTAGTAATTGGTAATTGGTTATGTCAACAGTCCTCCGTTATTGTAGATTTCTAGCTGGACCCGGGAAAAGGGTTCGGCATTACTCCTTTTATTGTTTCTCATGTTAGTTAATTCTCCTGTCCTGAAATTTATTTTTATGTTGTCTCCATTCTGTAATTCAAGTTTATCCAATGTTTTAGAGCTAATAACCGGAAGAGCGGCATTTATAGCATTTCGCTCGTATATTGCTCCGAATGATTCCGCAACAATAGCCTGGATGCCAAGTGAAATGAAGCAGTCAACAGCCTGCTGCCTGGAGCTTCCGCTTCCGAAATTCTTACCTGAGACCACTATATCCCCTTGCCTTGTTTTACCTGAAAAATCTTCAAATCCTTTAAGGTTATCAAAAGTATATTGTCCCATCTCTTTTATATCGGTAATAGCCAGGTACCTGTTGTGAAAAATCATATCAGTATCAATATTATCTTTTTGTACTAGCCATATCCTTCCCTCAATTTCATCAGGTTTAGCTTTCACACTTTTCTTCTCATGACTATTGGTCACAGCATAAGTCACTTTCTGTTCAAAAAGAGATGGAGATGAGGGGATTCTGTCAGGAGTTGTTATATGTCCTGCCACTGCTGAAGCTGCGACCACTTCAGGTGAAGCAAGAAATACGCTTCCCTTCCCCTGTTTACCGGGATAATTCCTGTTTCCGGTGCTTATTGTTACTTCCCCCGGACCATTCTGTCCAACCTGTCCGGCGGCACATCCTGCACAGCCTGCATTAGAAACAAGAGCGCCTGACTTCTTGAAGATATCTAAAAGTCCCTGATCGAGGCAGGCTTTCCATATTTCATCTGTTGCAGGGACAATCTTAAGTATTACCCCGGGTGCAACTATCTTTCCCTTCAGTATTGCAGCTGTCTTAAGCATATCCTCCATTCTTCCGTTGGTACAGCTTCCTATAAATGCTGAATCAATCTTTTGGCCGGCAACTAAGATTACTGAAACGGTATCGTGTGGTTCACCAGGACGGGAAACAAGCGGAAGAAAATCTGTAACATCTATCCCGAATGTTTTCTCATATGAAGCCTCTTTATCTGCGTAAAGAGGCTGGAAGTTTTTGCCGGAACGCTGTCTGCAATAATTAATCACATCCTGTGACGGCGGGAACAAAATTATTATTGCACCCGTCTCGGTTGCCATCGACGATATTGTCATTCTTTCATCAAGGCTCATATTGTCGACCGGATCACCGTACATTTCCACAGAATAACCGAGCAGTGAGTTTGCACCGAAAATGCCCAGCAGATTAAGTATAACATCTTTCGCAGAAATGTTCTCTGGCATTTTCCCTTTGAGGTTTATTTTTACTGACGGAGGCACCTTGAACCAAATTTTTCCATTATGCCAGGCTGCAGCAATATCCATATCGCCCATTCCTTGTCCGAAAGCTCCCACAGCGCCAAGGATATTAGCATGTGAATCGGTTGAAACAGCTGTAGCACCCGGCCAGACAAAGCCCTCATCAATCAGAATGTGAGTGCCAATACCAGCATTTATATCGAAAATCCTTATTCCGTTTTCACGGGCAAACTGTCGGCAAAGATGTTGATTTACTGCATATTTCTGATCAGATCCGGTCGGGTTGCAGTCGAATGTAAACATTGTTTTCTCACAATTTTCTATTTCCAATTTATACTCCCTGATATTTTTTACAACATTTGCGCCGCCAAAATCGCGGGCAACCCTGATGTCAATATCTATGTCAGTAATTTCTCCCGATTTCAGGATATCAGATCCTGAATGAGCAGCAAGGATTTTTTCAACCAATGTCATTGCCATAGTTTGATCATTTGAAAGATTTTAATGTCTTTAATTTTACAGTGCGTTTACCTGTATTGAGACCTGTAATCTCTTGGTGATAGTCCCTCTGTTTTCCGGAATTGTTTATTAAAGTTAGAGATACTTACAAAGCCGCACTCTACAGCAATGTCCTGAACCTGGTATTCGGTTTCCCGAAGGAGATAACAGGCTTTATTTGTTCTTACCCGGTTCAGATATTCAACAAATCCTGCTCCGCAATATTTTTTAAAGAAGCGGCTAAAGGTTATAGGGCTCATTTCAGCTATTTTGGCAATCTGCTCAAGAGAGATCTGTTTAAAGTAATTTTCCCTTATATAAGTATACACATCTGTCATTTTCTTATTTCCTCTTTCGTCATAGGCCTGCTTATAATTTTCAGAGCAGAGGAGCACCTTTTTCTCAGACTGGCACATGATCTTCAGGACATTAAAGAAATCGATCATTTTATCAATTCCTTTATTATTTACCATCTGTACCAGATATTTTTCAGCCTTCCTGGCATCTTCTATTGAAAATCCGATACCCCTCTCAGCCTGATTCAGCAGTTCCTTTATGCAGATCATCTCATGTTGAGAAAGAAGAGCATCTCCAAGGGATGACTCCCTGAAATGTACCATGACCCCATGCTTGTCGGGAAGTGCTATGTCATGCTTATAATAATTCCAGGAATGAGGGATATTTCCGGCAACCAGGACCATATCGTAATGGTCGAACAATTCAACACTGTCGCCCACGATACGTGTCCCGTTACTTTTAATATTCAATACCAGTTCATACTCCGGATGAAAATGCCATAATCCCCCGGTGTCGCTTATATATTCAGCTGTAAAACCTCCGGCATTTTTATAATTAATCTTCTCAAGTTCTGCTATCATTATTACTGAAGATCTTAAATAAGGGACCTTATCAAATTTACACATTATTCTTTCAATTTTGCGATCAGAACCCTATTTAAAATATTTTCCCCTGATTATTTTGATTATGTTATTTTATTATTTATATTTGTTACCAAGCTCATGCAATTGGTATAAGAGGAGATGAGCAAGGGTTGGGAGTGAAAATCAACAGGATTGTATTGCAGACATTGACTTTCACATCTGGAACCTGAGGAATAGCGCCAGCTTACCATGGTTCCATCCTTTTATCAGACAGTAGACACGGGAATTATCTCATAAATAAAACCCGCTCCCTGATTTTCACAACCGCCCTTCCTCCTCTTATTTTTTTGTATATATGTTATCCTGTCTGTCCCATCACATCTACAACTTTGTATTATAAGTAAAAATTTACATTATCTTTATATTTGGGTAAACAGGGTAATCCAAATTTTTATGCTGATATAGTACGATGAAGACGTATATAAGACGAATGGATAAGAATGATCAGCTTATTGTTCTTTTCGGGGGTTGGGGAGCTGATGAAAATGTCTTTACACCATTATGTACAGATGAATTTGATTTTATTCTGTTTTACAACTATTCTGCGGATGAAGCTCTGGTATTACCAGAAATGAAGGTTTACAGGAAAATCACT
>CAZHRV010000130.1:0-6990 GCA_964535035.1 uncultured Rikenellaceae bacterium | reverse complement strand
ATCGACAAGATATTTATCGGCCGACATAGGTATGCCGTTCACAGCATTGTAACAGGTCATAATTGCCGGAAGCTTATCCTTTTCGATAAGTGTTTTATAGGGAAACAGATAAAATTCCCTCATATCCCTGTCATCCATATCCGAGCTGCCTGTATGACGGTTGAATTCGGAGTTGTTTGCAAAGTAATGTTTCCCGCAAGGTACAGCTTTAAGATAAACCGGATCATCCCCCATCAGTCCCTGGATAAAACCTCTGCCTATCTGTGAAACGAGGAAAGGATCCTCACCGAATGATTCTCCTGTTCTTCCCCATCTTGGATCCCTGACGGGTTCAACTACTGGAGACCAGTAGGTAAGTGTGTAAATGACGTCGTAATTAAAGCCTCTGGCTTCGTCGGCAATAACTGAAGTTTCACGCTTCATCAATGCCGGATCCCAGGACGATCCCAGAGCAACACTGTTTGGAAAAGATGTTGCCGTCCTGCCGCTGATAAAAGTCCTGCCTAACACACCGTGAAGCGCTTCACCCCACACATCATAGGGATTAATCCCCAGCCGCGGAACAGCAGGCATGGTGTTACCGAGAAGACTCTGCTTCTCCTCCGGGGTCATCCTGGAAACAAGATCAGCCGCCCTCTCCTGGAAAGAATACGCGGTATTCAGGTAAATAGGCTTTTTTGAATTCTCACTTCCTGGCATGAATGCCATTATGGCAAAACAGGAAAAAATCACAAAACAGATTCGAATAATTTTTATTTTCATCTTAAAATAATTAAGAGGTTATACATTAAATCAATAAGGTTAAAATATTTTACTGTCAGATAATTCCTCAAAAGACAATCCTTTTCCCTTTAGTATAACCAGGGAATAAGTTTTCTTCTTTATTTACGGTTTTTTGTCTTTTAGTAAAGATAGCTAAAAATCCTCATATCCTGCATTTGTTGCCTGTTCTTTAATGATTCCTGCCAATGTGCGTGGATTTAACTCGACTTTGGAAGTTACCAGCTCGGGCAAATTATAGGATTTCATTATTTTAAAATAGTGTTCAGTATTTTTTTGAGGTAATACAAAAGGCTTATGCATCTGCCCCGATGTATCAAAATATGCAAAATAAGGTCGTGTATATAATAAGCCATCGTCCCGGCGGCTGCTAAATACGATCCATCTTCCGGTGGACGACCATGTATGAAAACTATCAGTCTTGTTACAATTGATGTCCGGCCTGGACACTATGCCTGTTTTCAAGTCAAGCAGATACAGATCAGTTTCGGGATGCCATATTGTTAAATTACCGTGTTCGGATTTACAGAAAAGAATATATCTGCCATCAGGAGAGATCCTTGGAAGGGAGACACTGCTTACCGAATCAGAAACGGTCAGCACAGTGTCAACTGTTCCAAAACTTCGGCTCTCCTCGTCAAAAGCGATACGGAGAAGATCGTACCTGATTCGGCTGTGAACATCCATAAAACTATTATAATCAGGTTGCTTCAGGACATTTTTAATTGCACAGCAATAATACAAATAACGTCCGTCAGGCGACCAGGCAGGAAATGTTTCAAGACGATCAGGATCAGACAATGCATTGCAGCTGGTTATAACATTCTTATTTATATCGTATAGAACAATATTCGAAAGTGTATCATAAACCTCTACAGTTCTTCCGGGTATTGCGTGATAGCTCTGGACGATATTATTCACAGAGAAAGCAATATAATTTCCCGAGGGATGCCAGGCAGGATACATCCCGTTGGCAATTGTCTTATTGGTTTTAGTGTTTATTTTAGAGAGTTTATCATCTCTATATATGACAGTTCCCGCGTGTTTACTTCTCATATGAAACATCATGGTTTTGCTGCTGTTTTTGCAAAATGTGTGGCAGTTCACACAGTTACCGTCACTCACCCTGTTAAGTATAAGCGGTGTGACTTTGTAGCTTTCAAGATTTCTCTGATAAATTCCCATTATATTCCAGGTCTCGAATTCCGGATCAATTAATCTGTATACCAGGTATTTATCAATGGAATCCCGTGCAAAATAATTGGTAATTGTATTGAATTTCACCCATTTCCCGGATTTCTTCACCACAATGTCCACGAAGAATTCCCCCGAAACTGAACCCGATAATAGTCTGTGCCATTTCTTCTCAGGAATGATTATACTGCCATTCCCTGAACTGACTATAAAATCAATCCCGTTTGAGATATAAAATCTGGCCAGGTATTTATCAGCGGTTTCATTTACCACGAAATTCAGGGGAGCAATATTTGGCGGAATTGTAACTGATGTATAATCCGGATTTAAAACCGCATCCTGTTTTAATTCATCATAAGCAGGTATTCTTTCATTGCAGCTTGTTGCAATAAAAAGAATGATAAAACAAAATATATAAAATTTTGCAATCCTTGCCGCTGTAAGTCTCTTTCTTGTCATCATAGTCAGTTATTGGGGGAATTGCAGATAGTACCAGTAAGTATTTCCGTATTTCTTCCTTAGTTCATAAGCAGCAACTTTGCGGTCGTTTCTGTATGCGGTGTAAGCCCCGGCATAATCGTTAAACCTGTCAATATTTTCCTGTTTGAAGGAATAACCTTCAGGAACCATGTTCCTGTTTTCATAAAAATAATAAAAGATTAATGCTTCCTCGATATGCAAAGGCATTGTTTTATAGCCGTAATATTTCAGATTTTGAACTGTACTGGCAAAACCATCAAGGTTTCTGTCGAGAAGCAGGGAAGCCAGCAGATATTCGTAAGCCATTTTATTTTCAGGATGGTTTTCCAGAAGATCCTGCAGATTCAACCCGTTTACCGCTGAAAAGAAATTGGTATTGACCCGCAAATCACGGTACTCGGATAGTTCATGATCTTTTCCCATAAGGTCAGGATCAGACAGATATCTTATGTGTAGCTGTGCCCATTTCCTGTAAAAAAGAGTTTTGTTCAGCAGGCTGAGATATTTTTGTGCGATGTCATAATTTCCATTTACAATACACCCGACAGTTAATTTCTTCAGGGAACGCGGATTCAGGCCTTTTGCCACCAGCGCCTCAAAAGCCCAATGGATTGATTCGTTATTATATGCTAATCGGGAAAAGACTTCTCCTCCGAAGAAGAGATTTAAATTACGCTGCCATTTCAGCCTTAATCCCTGCGAGCTGATCTGAGGATAACAGAACATCCTGTCCATCAGTTTCCCCGACTTGTATAAAGCCAGGTTGGTATAATAAATTACGAGAGTATTATATCCCGGGTAACGGTCTGACAGTTTAAGAAGCTTATCCCAGTCAGCCCGCTGAGCATAATGATCAACTCCCAGCATCATATCTGCCATTTTATTATAAGCACGCTTGTAAATCACAAAAGCCATCAGGACAATTATTACAATACCTGCAGCGACATTTATGATACTCCATGGTAATAACCGGTTTTTCAGGGATTTAGCCTTATCAATAAAAAAACCTGCCAGTAACATGGCTGGTGTCCAGGCAAATAACAAAATCAGTGCATACAGGAATAATGAATGCAATTCAGAAATAACAGGATAGGTAAAGATCTTATCGGGCTGGATATAAAAAATAAGCCGGGCACATAAATAAGGTATCAGTACTCCCGTTATGACATATAAAACAGTAATGATATAACGTTTTTTCTCTTTCCTGAAAAGCAATTCGTGCAGTATACACAATACTATTACGGGGACAGAAAAGCCTCCTGCAAGTATGTATAGAACGGGCCAGCCCGCAAAAAATAGAATATAGCGGTTTGAGGTCTTCTTTACTGTAATATATAAAGCAAAAAAAGATAAAAGTAATAAGAAGCCTATAGCCTGGTTAAATGTGAATAATTCGCTGCTCTGCAATATTGCAAGAAGCCATACTGGAACAAAAGATATAATTACATTATTTAAATTATGTCTTTTAAATATGTATAATGAAAGAATAAAAACAGCAAACGCATTCAGTGTATAGATAAATGCCCCCACCCATGAAGAATAAAAAAGCTGAGTGAAAAAGCTGCCTGAATAATCTGCGAAAACTCCGGGTAAGGAAAACTTTTCTTTAAGAAAATCGAGGCTCCAGATAAATAGCTGGCTTTGTTCAAGATAATGGATATGATAAGGGTTTAATAAAGCAAAATACAGGAAGTAAATAACAAACAATATACCTATGAGAATATATCTGATATTTTTACTATTTATCTGTCGTATCATCAGTAATTATTTCCTCAAAATTATATAAAAAGTCGAACTTCTAAGGTAATCCGGCTCTTAAAGTTGTTAAATCACCTTATGGGGAAGTGTAAAAAAATGAGGCCACAAAAGAAGATCTTTGATGGCCTCATATAAATCAGATGAACATTTTCAGATCATCAATAGCCAAAGTTTTGTATAAGCTCCGGATTCCTGTCTATAGCAGCCTGTGGAATCGGATTGAAATACTGAAACTGATAAAATGTGTGCGGATGGTTGAGTGAAATCTTTGTATATGTCCATACTCCGCTGTTATCTTCAGGTACAGTATTCTCGATAAGCATTCCGTGAAGGTCCAGATTCATCTCGGTCATTGCATCCTTCCAGCGCCACAGATCATACAACCTGTGACCTTCATATACCAGCTCGATTCTCCTTTCACGTTTAATGGCATCACGCATTTCAGCCTGTGTCATACCTGCAGCAAGAGCAGGAAGATCTGTTCCCGGTCGTTGCCTGACGGCATTAATTGCTTCATAAACAGATGCATCGGGACCAACTGCTTCATTCTGAGCTTCAGCATAGTTCAGCAGGACTTCTGCGTAGCGGTAATATACATAATTCCTGCCGTCCAGGTTACCGCCTCTACAATGAGCGTTATCCAGTCTCTTCTTGAAATAATAACCGGTATTGCCGACATCATCGCCTCCGAAGTCAATCTGGTTCTTGGAAGGATGTACCAGATCAATACGGGTATAGATAGTATCCCATGTCGACATCCAGTCCTGTTTGTAAGGAGCACCGTCATAAACGATGAAGTCATAGAATCTATTTTCACGGCCGACATAAGGATCCTGCGGATCATAGCCAGAAGCAGGATCGTCAATATCAAGCCCGTTTGCCATCTGGTAGTCATCAACAAGCTCCTGGGTAGGACAATAGTTGCCCCATGTATAGTAAGTTCCCTGTATCCATACCGGGCCTCCGTATGTATCGAAGCTCTGTGCCATGGTTGATGTAACGTGCTGCCTGTCCCATATAACCTCACAATTGTATTCATTGGCTTCGTGCCAGAACTGAATCATAGGAGAGAACAGTTGATACGTTCCGTCACCCTTATGCCCGTATGTATCAATGAAATGCTTGTTGGTTGCAGCCGCATCGGCCCAACGTGACAATTGATAATCTGCAAAAGCCTGCAGGTTATCGGAAGTACGCGGAACAGCCGGATCGTTTGAATTATATGCCGGGCTTGCTGCAAAGAGCTGGATCCATCCCTTAAGGCACAGAGATGCACCAAGAGTGGCCCTTCCTGCATCTGCATCACCATTATTGTATTTTACTTCCAGGTAGTCATTCGTAATTATAGAGCTCAACTCACTGATGATGTAATTGAAGGTCTCCTCGAATGTACTTCTTGGAAGATACATCTCGTCCTCGGTCATTGTCATCCTGTCCTGCGGTTCTGTGACCAATGCAAGACCACCAAGTTTCATAAATATTTCACTGTAGAAATAAGCCCTCAGAAATCTTGCCTCATCGATACGTTTATTGTACCAATCTGTTGAGTAATTTTCCTTGTTTTCAGTTATTTTGGCCATAAACGTATTGAGCTTCCTGACCGTGGTATAAATGGGTTGCCAGCCTACATAAGAGGAAGGACCGGTTGTTCCGAACCATACTGAACCACCGGCACCGCCTGCAGGGGTAACTATTCCTTTCTTCCAGTTATAGGAAGTATAGTAAAAGCCTGCATCATTGTCAGATGTGAAATTATCGAGGTTATCAGGCTGATTACCTTTAGCTTCAAGCCGGCCATAGCAGTCGTTCAGGTATATGTCTGCGTTACCTTCGGAAGCCCACATTGTAGCATCAGTCAAAGTAGATTTGCTCGTAGTTTCCAGGAACTTATCCTGTTCACAGGAAACAATAAAAAAGAGCAAAAGTCCTATAAATGCAATGTTCCTGATTATTATATACTTTATCATAGTAATTAATTTTTAAATGTGATAATTAGAAGGTTACATTTGCACCAATAGTGTATGACTTCATTGTAGGATAACCGGTACCATCAGTGTTGTTATACGGTACTTCCGGATCCATAAATTTAAGTCCACTTATCGTTAACAGATTCTGGCTTGCAATATAAACCCTGATACTATTGATCTTCAATTTCTGCAAAACCGATTGCGGAAGAGTGTAGCCGAACTGGGCATTCTTAAGTCTCATGTATGAAGCGTTTCTCTGCCAGAAATCGCTTGACTGTGTCATATTGGCAACAGGGCTGGGCCAGCAGATCGGGTATTTGGCATCCTGATTATCTGGTGTCCAATGGTCATTATAATATTCATAATCTGCATTACTGTTGTTGTTAAGGAACGGGAGTGTCATAAAGTTCTGAATATTATATGAGGTCATCCCTGCTCCCTGGAAAAACAGACTGAGGTCAAATCCCTTCCAGCTGGCGGTTCCGGTTATTCCGAAAGTCATCAACGGATAATCGCGAGGATAGCCAATCACACATTCGTCATTGCTGTCAATTTTGCCGTCAGGTACCCCGTCCGGACCGCTGACATCTTCGTATTTAATGTCACCCGGATGCAATTCACCCCACTGGGTTACAGGATATTCGGATATGCTGATTATACCATCGCCGTCTGTGTCTTCAGATGTTGAGAAGAAACCGAGAGTCTTGTAACCAAAGACAGTTCCGTAAGCTCTTCCTGTACGCCTGCGGTTAGGATTATCATAAGTGGCAGAGGTTTCGAATGTTTCAACCATCTTATTCCTGGCTACGCT
>CAZHRV010000129.1:0-3859 GCA_964535035.1 uncultured Rikenellaceae bacterium | reverse complement strand
GGGATAATCTACGGTGAACAGGGTATAAAAGATGCCTGTGAAACCGGCCGCGGCAGAATCGTTATAAGGGCTAAAACAGAAGTTGAATATACTCATTCCGGCAGGGAATGTATAGTTGTAACCGAAATTCCCTATATGGTGAATAAGGCAGAGATGATACGTAAGATAGCTGACCTTATTAACGAGAAGAAGCTGGAGGGAATATCATATATCAATGATGAATCAGACAGGAATGGGATGAGAATTGTCATCATCCTGAAGAAAGATGCAACTGCGAATGTTGTTCTAAATCATCTTTTCAGGTATTCATCGCTTCAAACATCTTTTAATGTAAATAACATCGCTCTTGTTAAAGGTCGCCCCAGGTCTCTCAATACAAAAGATCTTATCCATTATTTTGTAAACCATCGCCATGATATTATTCTGAGAAGAACAAAATTTGATCTTAATCAGGCTGAAAAAAGGGCACATATACTTGAGGGTCTGATTATTGCGAGCGATAATATAGATGAGGTAATTGCACTTATCAAATCATCGCAGACACCCGATATGGCAAGGGAGAAGCTGATGGAACGATTCGGTCTTTCAGAGGTTCAGGCCAGGGCAATAGTTGAAATGCGCCTCCGGCAGCTTACCGGACTTGAGCAGGAGAAGCTGCGTTCAGAATACAAGGAGGTAATAGACCTTATTGAGTATCTGAAAAGCATTCTTGCCAGTGTTGAACTTCAGATGAAAATAATAAAGGATGAACTGCTTGAAATCAAACAGAAATATGGAGATGCCAGACGAACGGAAATAGTGCCAAATGCCGAAGAGTTCAATCCTGAGGACTTTTATGCCGATGAGGAGATGGTGATCACAATCTCGCATATGGGTTATATTAAAAGAACTCCGCTGACTGATTTCAGAAGACAGAACAGGGGAGGAACAGGAGCAAGAGGCGGATCAACCAGGGATGAGGATTTTATTGAGCATCTATATATTGCTACCATGCATAATACCATGCTTTTCTTTACAAGCAAGGGTAAATGCTACTGGCTGAAAGTCTATAATATTCCCGAAGGCGCCCGGACATCAAAGGGCAGAGCGATCCAGAACCTCATAAATATTGAACAGGATGACAATGTCAGGGCATTCATTAATGTTAAGAACCTGGAGGATTCAGAGTATATCAACAATAATTTTATTGTACTCTGCACAAAGAGAGGGGTCATCAAGAAGACCTCCCTGGAGGCCTATTCGAGGCCCAGAACCAGCGGTGTATATGCCATTACAGTCAGAGAAGGTGACGAACTCCTTGAAGCCAGGATGACCGATGGAAAACATCAGATCATGCTTGCCGTAAAATCGGGACGTGCAATCAGGTTCCCTGAAACATATGTAAGACCAATGGGAAGAACAGCATCAGGAGTCAGGGGAATAAAGCTTGCCAGTGAAATTACAGATTATGTGATCGGTATGATAACTATTGAGAGCAAAGAAAGAGATATTCTTGTAGTTTCTGAAAAAGGATATGGAAAAAGGTCAGATATAGAGGGTTACAGAATAACAAACAGGGGAGGGAAAGGAGTGAAGACCATAAATATTACAGCAAAAACAGGTTCGCTGATTGCATTGAAAGATGTTACTGATAATCACGACCTGATGATCATTACCCATTCAGGAAACATTCTCAGAAGTCCTGTATCAGCTCTCAGGGTCATGGGAAGGGCGACACAGGGAGTGAGACTTATTAATTTAAAAGAAAATGACACAATAGCATCAGTGGCTTGTGTGCTTGTAAATGAGGAAGATAGCGAAGAAGGGATAATTATTTCTGAAGAAAATATCGGGCATGCTGAGGAAAATGGCAAGGAATTTGAATAATAATAAGTAAAAGTTATAAATTTGAAAATTATTTAGAAATTGAAACACATTAAAAGAATAAATCATGAAAAAAGTTCTTCTGCTATTATCAGCTATAATTATTTCATTAGGAGTGATGGCACAAAAAGGAAAGGTGACCAGTGCACTCAGTTTTATTGATCAGGGTGCTCTTGACAAAGCCAAGGAGAATCTTGACCAGGCTTTCAAAAATGAGAAATCAAAAGACTGGTTTAACACTTATTATGCAAAAGGGAGGCTTTGCCAGGCAGTCTTTGAATCTGAAGATCCCAAATACAGTTCATATTGTTCAGACTGCCTTGAGGAAGCATATAATGCATATCAAAAAGCACTTGAGCTTGATACTAAGGGGAGTATCGAGAAAAGGATTATTACAAATATGATATATAATTCTCTGGCTCTTGATCTTTTTACACAAGGAAGCAAACAGTTTGAGGAACAAGATTTTGAAGGAGCACTTAAATCGTTTTTAACGCAAATAAAGATCACCGAAAGTGACCGATATGCCGGAGCTATAGATACCGGAATGTATTATAATGCCGGACTATCAGCAATAAATGCAGAAAAATACACAGAAGCCATAGGATACTTTGAAAAATGTGCGGAAATGCAGTATTTGGGTATTACACCGCATTACCAGATCTACGAAAGTATTATGGGAATGGGAGATACGGCAAAAGCTGAAGCTTACCTTCTTGACCTTCCAAACAAATTCCCTGGTGATAATACAATTATGCTTCAGCTGATAGATCTTTATCTTAAGAGCAACAAATATGAAGAAGCACTGAAATATATTAAAATCGCCAAGGAGGATGATCCGGATAATTTCAGCCTCTATTTTGTAACTGGTATAATGTATCTCAATCAGGAAAAATTTAATGATGCTATTACAGAATTCAAGAAATCCATAGAGCTTAAACCAGAGCATTTTGAATCTTACTACGGTTTGGGGGCCTCATATATAAATAAGGCAGCAGATATGGTTGTTAAGGCAAATGAAATCATGGATGTTCAGAAGTACAGCGATGCGATCGACCTGGCAAATGCAGAATATGAAAAAGCATTGCCATTTATGGAAAAAGCCCACCAACTTAATCCAGATGATGAATATGCAATGAACTCTCTTAAAGAATTATATTACAGGATGAGAGGAAAAGATCCTTCATTAAATGCCAAGTATGAAGCGATAAAGGCTATACTTGATTCGCTGGAACAGCAGCAACAATAGAATATTAAACTAAACCAAAAATAACAGGAGGGTGTCTCAAAAGGGTGCCCTTTTTTCTTTGAATGATGTTAATTTCTTTTGCTCCTCCAAAAGAAATGAACCAAAGAAAAGGAGTCCGGAAAAGACAACCTCAACCTGTTTGTCCGCCCGCTACACATAGCCTTGATGGCGCCACCAAACAGGATGAGGTTCGCACCCTTTCCGGCTTGCCATCGCACATTCTAAAGTCTTAAATTGTTGAAAACTTTTGAAAAACACTTAAAACACTAAAACATTGATAATGTAAAATAAAAAAGTCGTCTCATTTTAGTTATAAGACGGCCTCTTTTTATTTTTCGTTAAAACATAACAGCGAAAAGGGGAGAGTCTACAGGATATTGTTAATTGCAGATCAAATTTTAATTATTTATTCCTATTTGACATAATATTAATTATAGGAAATACATCCCGCATTCTCAATTATAACGAAATTTGCGTAATAGCTTGGCTATTTAACATAAAATCAGATATAGTGACGAGGCAATGCCGAGTCCTATATCGGCACGATTTTATGTTAAGCAAATTTCTTATCCCTATATCGGCTGTACTGGTTAGTACTATTTTTATTCTTCTTCACATTTTGTGCTATAACTCGTAATAATCGTATATCCATTCACTATCTCCAAATACAACCCTTGATTACTCTCTTCATATTTTTTTATTGCTTCCTCAGTATCACATAATTCTATTACATTTCCTGTAACTGTT